>JAYTVG010000255.1:0-6669 GCA_043744135.1 Deltaproteobacteria bacterium
AAGCGATCGTAGCCGCCCCCAGCAGTCGCGTTGAGCTTTACAAGCACGCGCATGCCGACAAAACACCCGAGCAGCGCTGGTCGCGTCCACAAGCCAACACAACCCAGCAGCGCGCAGACGCCGAGCGCGACCACAAGTGCCGTGACGCCATCGCCGCCCAACGCGCGCGCTACGCCGGACAACGCGCTGCCGCCCGCCTCGGGTGGGAACCACGCAAATGCCACGCCTCCGCTCATTGCGAAGCGCAACAGGTGCACCACAAGGGTGGCACACGCGACGATCCGGGTAGCGGCCACGGGGCGCGCGTCTTCTTGCGCCGTCATGAACGCGACGAAACGCCACCACAGCTGATGCACGCGCGCCGTCACGGTGCGCCCTCGATGTCAGCCGTCCCTGCGTCGACGCCATCGACGGGTGCGTCAGCTGCGGCGCTCGGGTCGGGCGTGCGGCTGAGCTGTACCGGGCGGTCGCGCACGGGCGGCGCAGGGGGCCTTTTGTCGGTGGGCGCTGGCACGGTGGCGTTGAGGTAACTGCACTCCACGACGTCAAACTGCGCGAATGCTGGCCAGACACGCGAGGCGAGCGCGCGACACAAACGTTGGCGCTGCCCGCCGTGCCCTGCCCAGCTCGCGGCGTTAATGACCGACGCCATGCGGGCGTTTTGCAGCGGCCCCGCCATAAAGCGCGCGTTTGGATCGCGAAAACCGTAGACCACGGTCCAGTTCGGATCCGAGGCGGCGCGCGCGCGCACTTGCAGGGTGTCTGACTGTTGAGTGCCACCGGGAAACATCGCCCAGTTTTGCGTGTTGTTGTTGATCGCGCGCAGCGTACCAAACGGCAGGCGCAACACGGTCAACCCGCGCTGCCCGATGCGCATCAACGCGTACACGTCGTCACCCAACTGCTTTGGCGTGGTCCCGATGCGTTCAGCCCAGTTGACGAGCTCGGTTTGCGCGCGCGCGTCGGCCCAGTTTTTCTTGTTCAGTGCGCGTTTGGGATCGGGGATGACGGCGACGCACGACTGCAAAACATGCACGACGCAATAGGCGGCGATTGCGTGCGGCAGCGCAGCCTTCAGCAGACGTCGCACGCGCGCCATCAGCATGTCAGTGCTGTTGCTTCATCGATTCTTCCAGCTTTTTGCGCACGTCAGGCGGAAGGCCTGAAAGCCCAGTCATCGCGCCACCTGGGCCACCCATGCCCATGCCTTGCGGCGGATCGGGCGGCTTTTTGAACAGGTCGAGCGGTTTGTCGTAGCGGCCGCGCGTGAAGCCCGCGATGACATACGTCAGCCCATCGGCGCTGCCCTTGACGTAAAACTCGCGCGATTCTGCTGGGGCCGTTTTGGGACCCGCTGCAGGCGCGTCGCCGGGCAAGCCGTCGCCGAACACCAACAGCTGCTTTTTGCCACCTTTGAGCGCGAGCTCGACGGTGGGCGAGCCTTTGGCAAAGTTCACTTTCGCGTCGCTGATGCGTGCGGCCTTGACGCGCAACACCGCGGCGATTTGCGCTGGGATCTGGCTTGCATCAAACTCCGCGGGCGGCTTTTTAGGCTCGACGAGTTTCCACTCGGCGCCGTCTTTTTTCACGATCGCCTTGCCGCCTTTGCCCGTGAATGTGACTTGTTCGACGTCGTCGAGCGCGGCTGTCATCAGGCTCATATCGCGCAGGTCATCCAAAGTTTTTTGCACTTGTTTGGTGGAAAAGCTCGACACCCAGTACAGCTGTGGGTCGCCGTCTACGCGTACATACACACGCTTTTTGTCGTCCTCCTTACCCAAATGCACGACGATCTTCTTGCCGTCTTTGGTGGTGGCCTCGACAACGCTGTGCGCGCCAGAGAGACCAGCGACCTCGTCAGAGTCCTCAGAGAAGTCCTGTGCGCGCAACCCGACGAAGCTTTGCGCCACGCGACCTAGCAGCGACGCGTCTAAACGAAAGCCCGCGGGGAGGGTCGCAGGATCGGTCAAGGCCCACTGCGGCTTCGCAGCCGGCACCGGTGCAGCGTCGTCGGCAGGCGGCGCCGCTGGTGGCGTGGTCGCCGCTGCGGCAAAACCGACCGCACCCAGAGGCTTCACGTTGATGCCGACGATCTCGTCCGCTTTCACATCCACCAAGGTCTTTTTGCGCCACTGTGCGACGTCTTTTTTCAGGCTTGTGCCGAGGCGGCCTTTGGCGACAAACACGTCGTCGCTGCCTGCAACGCGCACGGTACTGCCGCCTCCTTTGGCGGCGCGACCAAACAACAGATCCATGCCCTTGCCGCCCTCCACCGTCAGCTTGACGTGGTTGCCTTTGGCGTCGTCGATCTCAAACTCTGCGAGCTGGTCTTTGTTGTTGGCGATAAGGTCGCCGGTCTTGAACTCACCGATAGCGTCGAGCGCGGCTTTGATCTGCGTCTCTTCAACTGCAAACTTTTTAGCGGCGTTGCTGGCATCGTAGACCTTCCACGCGCCCGCGCTTTTTTCCAGCACCACGGCTTTTGCAGGCTCAGCGCCTTGCGCGGGCGTGCTGTCGGTTTTTTCCTTGGCTTCTTTGCCGGGGATCGTGACCTCAATCTTTGTCACCTTGTCTTTGTCGATGCTCTCCATCTTGAGCTCTTTGACGCCGACTTTGGCAGGTTGGCTGCGCATGACGAGGACCGCCACCAACAGCGCCGCAAACACGCCTGCGAAGATCATGATGTTCTTGTTCATTGGGCCCTCAAGCGATCAAGAGTTTGAAACGGCAACTGCCTATGTTTTGCACCAAGGTCGGCGATCTCGTGTGGATCGACTGCTAGGGCGCGCTTGCGACCAAACGACGACGACGTGCTTCGCGCAACCGCCAGCGGATGACGCCGTAAAGCACCAACAACACCGGCACTCCGGCGATGTTAAACACCTTGACGACGGTGCGCGTGGTGTCCGAGAGGTCGGCTGAAAACGGTACTTCGCTTTGACCGCGGGTGCGCATCGCGAGCAACTTGCTGTCGAGCGACAACCAGTCGATGGCATTCATCAACAGCCCAACGTTTTGCGGCCCCATCACCGCGGGATTGAGGACGCCGGCGGTGCCCATCACGATCATGCGTGCTTCCGCGCTGCTCTTTTTGCTGCCGTCCGCAAAGCTCGGCAACGTGCCGCGCGCCTGCGCGATCAAGTTGTACGGGCCCGTGAAGCCAATCTGCGCGGTGTTGTAGTCACGTCGGGGATTGAGCGTCTCGGGTGAGGCGTCTTCGATCCACGACTTCGCGGAGCTCTTCGCCAACACCTTAATCTCGACGCCATCAACGGTTTTTGGGTACAGCGGTACCGCGAACGGTAACGTAATATCTGCTATTCCTTTCGTCATGGGACTGTCGCCTTCAAGCGCTTTCGGCATTGGGATGAACGGATATTTGAGCGGCATTTGAATGGTCATGAAACCGCGCTTTTCTTGCACGCTGAGGCTGGCGCAATCCACGTCACCGACCAACTGCGATCCGACCTCGACGCCGTACGCCGCCACCAACTGGTCCACGTTGGTTTCAATGGGTGTGGCCTGAAAGCTTTGGTAGTCGACATTTTGACGGTCGATGAAAAAGCCTACTGCCTTGCCTTTCATCACGAATGCGTCCACGGCCTTGAGTTCATCATCGCTGTAGTTTTGCTTAGGGCCAATGATCAGCAGTGCGTCGATATCGTCCGCAACGGCGTCAGTGCCGAGCGTCACCGCGCGCAGCTCATAATTGGGTTTGAGCACCTCGGCGAGCTTGCTCAAGTCTTGCTCGACCGAGGGTTCGCCGTGCCCTTGCACCACACCGATGACGGGTTGTTTGGTGCGCACCAAGCGCCGCACCATGGTGGTGAGGTCGTACTCGAGTGTTGAGGTGTCTTGCACCACGGGCAGTGCTTCTTGTTGTTCGCCGTAGCGCACCACCACACCCATATACGCGCGCTTGGTTTGCGCTTGGTCTTCCTCGAACACGCGCACTTCCACGGGCTGCACGCCGAGCGCTTCGAGTTCGGTCTCCACCGAGGTCTTTTCGCGCACGGAGCGCCCAAAGATGTCGCGCTTCACTTCCTTTTTGATCGCTTTGTCCTCTTGGGTCTCTTGCGCCATCGGGTCTAAAAACTCGAAGCTGACGTTGCCACCGCTGGCTGCGCGGTATTCCTCCAACAGATCTTTCACGTAGCGCGCATTGTCTGAAAACGGCGGCGGCAAATTCTCCGTGAAGTACGCGGTCACCTTCACGGGGCTTTTGAGCGACGTCATGGTCTCTTTGGTGGCGTCTGATAGCGTGAACGCCTTGTCATGCGTCAAGTCGCAGCGCGTAAATGCGCTCAGCGAGACGATGTTCAACAAGACCAAGGAGCCCGTGACCAAAAACGCCAAGATGCTTTTTTGTGCAGTGTTATTTTGCATGGCAGCTCTCTATTTGCGCACGGAAGACAGCGCGCGCGTGGTGAACACGAGGCCGATGATGATGACGGTGAGGTAGTACAGCAGGTCGCGGCTATCGATGACGCCGCGAGCGATGTTTTCAAAGTGGTACGTCACGCTGAGATATTGAAAGATCGCACCGACCGACGCGGGCAATACCAAGATCGCCTTGTCGAGCACCCACAACAAAAAACACAATCCCAAGCCCGCGATGAAACCGACGATCTGGTTTTTAGAGATCGCGCTGGCCCACATGCCGCATGCGATGAACGCGCCCGCGAGCAACACCAAGCCAAGGTAGCCACCGACGACCGGGCCCCAATCAAAGCTGCTGGTGCTGGCGATCAGCATGCGCAAGCTCAATGGGTAAAACAGTGTGAACAACAAGCCGACGCAAAGCATGCCAAGCGCCGCGAAAAATTTGCCGGTGACGATCTCCCACTCCCGCAGCGGTAACGTCAGCAAACTTTCAAGCGTACCCGTCTTACGCTCCTCGGCGATGAGACGCATGGTGACCGCGGGCGTGATGAACATGAACAGCAGCGGCATCACCGCAAAAAACGATCGCATGCTGGCTTTGCCAACGATGAACAGGCCAGAAAATGCGAAGTACAGCCAGCCTGAGATCAACAAAAAGACGCCAAGCACGATGTACGCAACTGGCGAGTTGAAGTACGCCGCGAGCTCTTTTTTGGTGACCGCGACGAGGTTGTTGAGGGTCGATGCCATGGAGTTCATTGTTTCTCCAAAGTGGTGAGCTTGCGAAAGGTGTCCTCGAGTGAAACTTGCCGACGCTCGAGCCCCAACAGCACCAAGTCGGCTTGCACGACGGCGCTGAACAAGGCCTTTCGCGGGTCACCGCTTGTGAACAACGAAAACGCCATGGCGTCGCTCTCAGGCGCGGGCTTGTCGCCGATGTCTTTGACGCCAGGCACCGCACGCAAAAGATTGCGCACCGTGATGACGTCCAGCGGTGCGCCCTTCGACGTCACCACGACCTCCAGGGTGCTGCCCTCACCCGACGCGAGACTTTGCGGCGTGCCATCCGCGACGATCTTGCCGTCAGAGATGATGATGGCCCGGCTGCACATCTGCTGCACTTCAGGCAGCACGTGGGTCGACAGGATGACGGTCTTTTCCTTGCCCAAGTCGCGAATCAACGCGCGGATTTCCACGACTTGGTTTGGGTCTAAGCCGGTGGTGGGCTCATCTAAGATCAACAGGTCGGGGTCGTGCACGATCGCTTGTGCGAGACCGACGCGCTGCCGAAAGCCCTTGGACAGATCGCCGACGTCTTTGCCGCGCACCTTGCCCAGGCCGCAGCGGTCGACGGCACTTTGCAGCTTCGCTTGACGTTGCGCTTTGGGGATCTCACGCACGCGCGCGATGTAGTCGAGGTATTCCTCCACCATCATGTCTTCGTACAGCGGGTTATTCTCTGGCAAGTAGCCGATCTTTTGTCGCGCGCGCACCGGGTCATCGGTGACGGTGATGCCGCCAACCCTGACGGCGCCCGAGGTGGCAGCGACGTATCCCGTCAAGATCTTCATTGTGGTGGATTTGCCGGCGCCGTTTGGGCCCAAAAATCCCACCACTTGACCCCTCGGGACGTCAAAGCTGATGCCCCGCAGTGCCTGCGCCAGGCCGTACGCCTTGTGCAAGTTTTCAATTTGAATCATCGGCGCGTCCACGTGGACCTCCTCATCATGCCGGCCCGCTTGGATGCGGCGCCCTGCGTTGTGGCGCTGCTTAGCGCGAAACCGCGGCAAATTGAGCAGAGATCCGCCGCCGTCAAGCCAGGGAATAACAAAGCTGCAGGTTTGTTAGCCGGCCCGTTGACGGCTCAATGACGGTCCCGTCAAGGGGCGAGGGCGAACCACGCGACCGCCGACGCGCCGCCAACCGCTGAAACGGCGCCAACAACCAGGGCGGCCGTCTGCGCCCGCGCCCGCAGCAAGCCCGACACGTGGCTCTCAAGCGCCTCGCGCGTGGCGGCATGGGTGAGGTGTTTTTGGCGCGCAAAAACGCCATCAGGGTCAATCGCCTTTGCGTGATCAAGCGCTGCGCCACGGCTTCGTCGACGACCGCGAGTACCAGTCGCTACTTGGATCTCGCAATCGCGGACACAGCGGCAAACGCGCAGCCGCCCGCTAGCGCTCCTCTAATACCCGCGGGGTTTTTTTGGTCTCGACGTCAGGTGCTGACGCCACGGGCGCGCCCATCACAACGAGCGGCGCTTCTTTGCGCAAGATGGCGCGGTCATTG
>JAYTVG010000256.1:0-2070 GCA_043744135.1 Deltaproteobacteria bacterium
CACCATTGCCACTTGGTGCATTTTGCTTCTTAGCGTACGCGCGCGTGCCGACGTCGTAGTCGATGTCTTTGCGCTGCACGGGTGGCAGCAGTTTCTTCGTGGGCTGCGCGCTGGCGGCTTTGGAGTTGCGCTCAAGATCTTCGTAGACTTGGTTTTGCAGCGAGTTGAGCGACGCGATGCTCTGCTGCGCGCCCGGCGAGACGACGTCGCCACGAGAGCGTTTTAGCGCGCCTTTGTTGGTGTCGCGCGCGAGGCGATTTTGCGCAGCGCCAACCTCCGCGTTGTTCGGCTCGACCGGCGACGCTTGCGCGAGGCCCAACAGCTCCGCGAACACGGGCGTGTTCAGGCGCGTGGTGACATCGCGCGCGCGCGGGTTGTTGCCTGCGTCGGGGCGCGGTTCGTACGGCGTTTTGACGACGGTGTTGTTGGCGACGCGGTCGATTTGAAAGTACCCCACCACGCGTTTGTCTTCGGGATCGTTCACCAGCGGCGACAGCGCCAACGCATCGGACAGCGCGACAAGTCCCGGAGGCGTGTAGACGTAGTTGTAGTTGTCAAACGGCCGCGCGTCTTCACGCGTGCGCATCTCGTTGAGCGAGGCGTCAACGACACCGCGGACGACTTCCGCGGCCTGCCAAAGCAGCGCTTGGTTAACGCGCTCAATGGCGCGCGACTCGCGCACCGACGCCAGGCCCCATCCTAGCCCGAGCAACAGCACCGGCAGCCCGACGCCCACGGCAAGCAGCAGCGTGCCACGCCTCACGCGCGCCCACCGCTTGCCTTTGCGACGAAGCGGTAGCCGCGGCCGCGCACCGTTTCGATCCAGCCGTCGCCGCCGGGGACGCTTTTGAGCTTGGCCCGCAGCTGTTGCACGTGCACGTCGACGGTGCGGGTCTGAATGCTGCCGTCGCGGTAGCCCCACACCTCCGTCAGCAGTTCCTCGCGCATCACCGCGCGATGGGCGTGCGTCGCCAAAAACCACAACAACGACGTTTCGCGTGCGGTGAGTTTCAACGCACCGGACGCAAAGCGCACGCACAACTGGTCGACGTCGATTGTGCCGTCGTCGAGTTCGATGGTCTTGCGTGCGTCGCGGTCTTTGTGTTGGCTGCGACGCAACAGGCCCTTGACGCGCGCCAACAGCTCATGGATGCCAAACGGTTTGGTGACGTAGTCGTCTGCGCCGCATTCGAGCCCGCGCACGATGTCGTCTTCGGCTCCTTTCGCAGTCAACAGCAAGACCAACGTCATATCGCCGCGCGCACGCAGATGGGTGAGGACGCTGATGCCGTCGAGCCCCGGCAACATGATGTCGAGCAAGATGATGTCAAACGCGCCGCTGTGCGCACGCTCAAGCGCGAGTAAGCCGTCGCCGACCGCGTCGACGATGAAGCCCTGCGAGCCAAACAACTCTTGCAGGCCTTCGCGGATAGCAGCCTCGTCCTCCACCAACAGCACGCGCGGTGTCGCGCTCGACGTGGGGCCAAGCGTGCCGTGTTTATCGTTGGCGGTGTTCATGCGTGTCATCATAGTGAAGTCTGAGGGTGAATCGTGCGCAAGCGAACTCCGCACCGCTTGGCGACTTTGCTTCAAGCGGTGCGGTGCGGTGCGGTCAGGCTAATAGCCGGTGCCCTTGTTGAGCGACCACGCACGCTTCTTCGCCATCTTTGACATCATGCCGCGATCGGTGCCGGGCGCGCTGTTGCTCATGCGATACGCGTCCATCTCGTCCGCTTGCTGTTGCAGCTCTGGCTTGTTGAAGCGCTTGGTCGAGGCTTCGAGACGTTGGCGTTGATCGTTTAGGATGCGCTCACCGTCGACGCTGTCGCCGCGGTTAAACGCAGCGTTCGCCATCGAATACGCCGTCGACGTGCGCCAGGTCTCAGCTTTGACCGCCACCTCGGGTTTGAGTGATGCGACGCTTTCCGCTTCAGTCGCGACGAAGCTCGCGTGCATGGGGAAGTTGGCGGCCACGCGCGTGTCGAGCGCGACGTCTTGGTAGCTGACCGCCGCGGCCAGCAGCAAGCGCGTGCCGGTGCTTGCAGGCACGCGCACGCGCACCAACAGGTC
>JAYTVG010000257.1:0-2063 GCA_043744135.1 Deltaproteobacteria bacterium
CAACACGCTACGTGAAGCCTACGGCGCCGGGCATTGCGACTCGTCTGCCGTCAACACGATGTCGCGGCAGATCTCTTTGGGTCCTGACACGCCGGGTGCGCCAGCTGCGGCGCCGGTGAGCACCGCCGCGATAGTGTCGATGTCCGCCTGGTCGACGTTGAGCGCGGTCAGCGTCGCAACCAAATGCCCAGCCAGCGCGTTAAACTCCGCAAACGAGATGTTGAGGCTGTCGTGCACTGAGAGCATGTCCAAGCACTGCGACGCCCCGATGCCGCTGTCGACGGAGGTCTGGAAATTCGCGCCGTCGTAGTGGTCAGGCCCGCCGACAGCTTGCGAAAGCTGGCGCTGCAGGCACGCCGCCAAGCGCGCGACATTCGCCTGCGCGAAAAACGTGTTGAGCGTGGGGTCTGCAAGCACGCGCGCCAAAAAGCAGTCCTGGCCGCCACACTCAAGCGCTCCGCCGGTGACGGTGAACGGTGCGCTGCCGGTCAGGTCGTCGCCCGTCAGCACCGTCGTCAGCACAGTGCGGCCGCCGATCGGTTTGTTGTCGCTGTCTTTGAGCGCAAAGCCGTATTTGTTGTAGATGTTCGCGGTAGCGCCATCTTGGGTCTCGTCGATGATGGCGGCAAACTGCGGCGCGAGCGCGGTCGTGATGGTGCCTTGCGTTGTTGCATCCACGCCGGCCGTGGTCATGGCAGCGACAAGGTCGTCGACAAGAGCAGCGTTTGCGTACGTGGGGATCTTCAGGCCTGCGTGTGCTTCGGTCATGCTGCGGCAGGTCATCGTGGGCGCCCCGGCCGTGTACAAATCCTTCAGGCCGCTCTTTGTCGCCGTGCCGTTATACAGCGCGCCAGGGAAAGCCAACGCACCGAGCACTTGCTGCACCAGGCAGTTTTTCAACGTAGCCGCGCTCAGCGTGTCGTTGGAAAACCAACCGTTGTACACGGTGTTGGCCAGCGCCAGCGACGTGAACGTGTCGATGGTGCTTTTCACGAGGACGACGGTGGGGTCCGCAGGATCGATGTCTGGAGGCGGGTTCACGATGGCTTCGCAGTTGCCAAACGGGAACGTGCACGTGGACACGCCCTGCGCGGTGTCGCAGTAGCCGTCGCCGCCTGGATCGCAAGCGCCGCAGGGCTCGCCTGGCGGGCAAGCGACCGGGTCGCAAACATCTCCTGGGACATTGAGCGCGAAACCCACCGAGATGCTCAACGCGACGCTGCAAGCGTAGCCAGCGCCGCACTGCAGGTGGACGCTCGTTTCGTCTTCGTTGGCTGGGGTCACCGGGTCGTCGATGTCGATGTCGCCGTCGCCGTTGTCGTCGTGCGCTGCTTGGCTGCAAAAGCTAAAGCAGATGCCGTCGCCGCTGTCTGCCGAGGTGCCGACGCAAATGGCGCTGCCTGGGGGGAGCGCGTCGGGTCCGGTCGCGAGACCTTGAAACGCAGATTCGTCGCAGTAGCGCGACTTTTCGACGCCGTTACACACGAGTTCTGGCGGGGCGGGAAGAAACACGCCCGTGTCGTCAAGGACAGCCTGCGTGAACGGCGCGATTGGCAGACCACAGTTACCCGCGGGACGCAGGCATAGGTCGTGCGCTGTGCCGTCGTTGAAGTTGAACGTGGCGCACTGCGTAAAGCCTGCGGTCAAATCGCAATCACAGCCGACGTCGTCGCCGCTTGTGCAAGCGCCCTGTTGACCCGTGCACTCGCGAAAGCCCAGCGGATTTGCGGTGTCAAACTCGACGTCTGGCGGGAAGTCGATGGGACGCGGCAAGCAGATCTCGCCGGCTTCTGTGCAGGTGTTGTCTACGGCGTTGAGGTCGCAGGGCTGTTTGCAGCGCAGCGAGTCGGGGTCGTTGGCGTCGTTGGTGGTCGCGATCAGGCACAGCGTGTCAGCCGGGCAGCTGTTGGGGTCCGTGAATGCCTCGCACACGTCGTCGCGCAAGCCAGCTTGCGGCAAGCACACCACGTCGATGAAGTCAAAGACGCTGGGAGCCGGGCGAGCGCCTTGGCAGCTGAGGCCGGCGGAGCACGTGACGTTGGGATCAAACTCGGTGTGGTCGA
>JAYTVG010000258.1:0-2058 GCA_043744135.1 Deltaproteobacteria bacterium
CCTGCCCGCGGGCACGTTGTCGCTGGTGGTGCAGGGGCGCGCCGACGATCAGGTGGCGTATCGCGTCACGCAAGACATTGAAGCCAGCGGCACTCCCGCAAGCGTGGTCGTCGACCTTGCGGCCACGCTCGCGCGCGTGTCCGTCGGCTGGAATTTCTTGGGCGATCCCCGCTGCGAAGTCGCCGACGTCACAAGCGTTAGCGTGCAAGTGGTCGACGACGACGGCGTCACGGTCGACGGAGCAACGGCGAGCTGCTTGTCGGGCGCGCTCGCATTGAGCGCGCTGCCGGCAGAGCACCTCACCTTCATCTTGGATGGCATCGGCACACTTGGGCGGCAGTGGACGACGGCGGTCGCGCTCAACTTAAACGCGGGCGACAACGCGGCGATAAGCGCTCAGTTGGAACCGGCCTTCGCTGCTGCCAACGTGCGATGGCTGTTTGGGTCGAGCGGCTCCTCGGACTGCGCGCAAAACAACGTGTCGACCGTTTCGGTGCAAGTGTTCGACGCATCCAACGTCGGAGTTTTTGGCGCTACCTTTGCCTGCACTTTGGGCTCGGGGGTTATCGCAAACCTCGCGCCCGGCAACCACCGCTTCGTCGCCGACGCCTTCGCTGCCAGCGGCGCACGCGTGTTTTCTGAAACGACGGGCAACCCGCGCGGCGTGACGTCGAGCCTTGTGTTAGGCACCAACAGCATCACGGCCCAACTCGAATAGGGCTCGCGCCCTCGACGCTGTGGTGTTGAAGGTCGCGACGCAAACCGGACGCTCGCGATCTAGGTGTGGGCGACCACTGGATCAAAAGTCCTGTGTGGGCGACGGCAGATCGTGACCCTCAGCCTCACAACGGGCAAAAAACCACGGCGACACACCCGTCACGCAAACACCGCGACGCAAAAAAACGCCGAAAATTTGGAACCGGGATCCGTGCGGTGCACGATGGCGTCAGCTGGAGTCAACGGCCGCTCAACGGGCCCACCTGGAGTACACGCATGCAAAATGCCCGCTTGAGCGATCGCGCGCCGCTGTTTGCCGAAGTCGACGTGTTGGCGCTCGGCGCCCAACTGCCGCGCCGTGTCTGGGGCACGGACGTGAGCGAGGGCGGCATGTTTTTGCAAACCACGCACGCCTTTCGCGTCGGCGATAAAGTGAGCTTGCGTTTTGGTGTGCCGATGACCGACGCGCCACAGCACGAACACGAAGTTCATGTGCGTGCAGCCGAGGTGCGGTGGGTGCGGCCATTCGCGGCGGTGGCCACGGACGGTGCCTTGCCGGGGATCGGCGTGCGCTTTTTGTCGGTCGATCCGCCAGCGCGCGCAGCGCTGCGCCATTTTTCGCGGCCAGCGGATCGCGCGGACATCACGCTGCCCGAGCACATGCCGTCGTCGCCGTTTGTCGCACTGCCGGCGGCGCACGCGTCGCTGGCGCCGCTCACCGGCAGCATCGCGGCACGATGCACGGCGTCGCCCGTCATCGTTACCGAAGAGATGTTCGCGGTGTCGATCCCGCCGTTTACGACGCCACCTCGCGTCACACGTACGCCGACGGGCGGCTGGCGTATGAGCAAGGCGCCGCAGATGGCGCAACACCTCGATCCACAGCACCCGGCACCTCGAGACGTGACCATCGGTCCGGTGGTGCCAGCAGCGCACCCGCTCGTGGGCTGGCGCTTTGAGCGCGTCGTCTTTGAGGCAGGGGGCAAAGACGCAGCACCGCGCGCGGCAGAGGGCCTCGCGCACAGCGGCATCGACGCGGCCCACGACGACGGGGCATGGCTCGCGTCGGGCGCGCCACCGCCGGCCAACACCTCGCTCAACATCAGTTTTGACGACGAGCGCCCCATTCACGTGCTGCGCGCGTGCGATGAGGTGACCTCGACGCCGCCGTTCGCCGACGTCAACGGTGACGTGCTGCAAGCGCGGGAGCAGGCGTTTGTGCGCGGCGAGTTGGCGCTGCACGATCTGCCCACGCTCACGCCGCGCAGCAGCCGCAGCGACGATGACGAAGCTGTCGTGTGGCCGCCGCCACGCACGCGTCTGGTGTCGCGCACGCTGCCG
>JAYTVG010000259.1:0-6623 GCA_043744135.1 Deltaproteobacteria bacterium
TGGAAAAAACGGGCTGCTCACCGAGTTGGCGAACGCGGTGAGCTGCCCGTCGCCGGCGTCGACTTGCCCGTCAAACGAGTACTGCCAGGTCGCTCCGTAAAATCCTGCGCTGACCGCGAGAATGTGGTTTGGTCGGCCGGGCGCGGTCGCTTCGCCGTCGTCGTCGATGTCGTCGATGCTGATGCGTCTGCCGTTGTCGTCGACCTGCGCCTCGCTGCTGTCGTGTTCGGCGCTCGTGGTGGTGTCGTCGTCGATGCGGGATCGCTTCGCGGCCCCGCGCTTGGACGCGACCTTGCTCGCTCGCGTGCTTTTGGTCGCGTCGGCCCCGTTTGAGTCGCTGTCGTTGTCGTTGAAGTCGAGGTTGACGCGGTCGTCGTCGTCATCGCCAGCCGCGGCTTTGACGCGCGTCGGTTTTGTCGCCTTGGTGGGCGTTTCATCCTCGTCCGCTAACACGTCTGACAACTCAACTGCGGCCGCGTCCGCCGTCGCAATCACGCGTTGGCTTTTCCAACGTTCGAGGGCGGGCCGTAGCGCTGCTGCGATTGCTGCCGCCGTCACGTCCGGCGCGCCGACGAGCGGCACCTCTTTGCGGAAGTGGGGTTTGCCGTCGCTGGCATAGCCCCACACGATGATGGCGTCTGCTCCACGCGCGCTTTGGCCGCGCGCGCCGTGCACGACCACCTCCACGCCGTTGCGCTTCATGGCTTTGGCGAGCGCGGCTGCCGGCATCACGCCGTCGACAGTCTTTGGTAACTCAGCTGCAATCGCGTCCGCAGTCACGAGCATGACGCTCGCCACCAACTCAAGCTCGAGTTCGAGCGCTTCACTGAGCTCGCTGCCGCCGCTGCCGCGTCCCTCAAACGGCACGACAGCGACGTTGAGCGCAGCGGCGCCGCGCTTGGTCTTGGGCTTTGCGTGCGCGTTTGCCGCGCACAGCACGACGGCTACCGCTATCCACGCCTTCGCTCGCATCCCAAGCCGCATGCGTGCACTGTACGCGGTTCGCGCGCGGATCTCACGCTTCCACTATCAGTGCGCGGCCGGACGTTCTAACCGCGCTCGCGTGGCCACACGCGCGACCCGACCCACGACACGTGCCGCGCGACGCGCAGACAAAACGAGCGCGGTTGCGCCTGCGCCATCTCACCCCGTCACTGCGGGCTCGCCGGCCGTCGTCGCCGTCACCGGCGCGTTTGGTGCGTTTGGCCGCCGGCTCATCAAGCGGCTGGAGGCGGACCCAACCGTCGAGCGCATCGTCGCCATCGACATCAAAAGTCCCTTGGCCCTCGACGGCAAGACTGAAAGCGACACGCAGTTGGTGTCGTTTTTAGCGCGCCACACAAAATTGTCCGCGCATACCTTGGACCTCACGCAAAGCGACGCCGATCTCGAGTTGTCACGCACGCTTCGCGCGGAGGGTGTCGGCGCGCTCATGCACTTAGCGCTGCTGTCGACACCGACGCACGCGCTTGAGATGGCGCACGAGACCGAGACCATCGGCACCCTTCATGTGCTGCGCGCAGCAGCGGAGGCGAAAGTGACCAGCGTCGTGAGCCTGTCGTCGGCCATGTGTTACGGCGCGCGCCCAGACAACCCCGCGTGGATCTCGGAACGGCAAGCGCTGCGGCCGCCCGATTCGCGATCGCTGCGCGACAAAGCGGACGCCGACGCGCAGGCGCTGCGCTTCTCCCTCGAACACCCCGACGTGAGCGTGGCGGTGGCGCGCGTCGGCGCTGTCGTTGGCAGCGCGCCCGACCATTTTTTTTCGCGCGTCTTTCAGCGCCGCGTCGTGCCCGCTGCATTGGGCTATGACCCGCTGTGGCAGCTGCTGTGGATCGACGACGCTGTCGCGGCGCTGCACGCGCTGTACACCGCGCGCGCACGTGGTGCGTACAACGTCGTCGGTCACGGCGTGTTGCCGTTGTCGCACGTGCTGTCGCGGCTGGCGAAGGTGCCACTGTATCTGCCGTCGACACTGGGTCGCGCGCTCATCGGTGCGCTGTGGAGCGCGCAGTTGGTGGAGATGCCAGCGTCGTTCGTCGACTATTTTCGCTGGCCGTGGGTGTGCGACAGCGCGCGCTTGCGATCGGACACCGGCTTTGTGCCCGCGCACGACATCGCGACGACCCTCGCGGTGTTCGCAACGCTTGGTCGCGGACAGGAAGCACCATGAGCCACGCCGACGACGGCTTTGACGCGTTTGGCCGCGACCCCGCGGTGGTGCAGCGGCTCACCCCTTTGCTGCATGCGCTGCTGGACCAGCACTTTGAGCTGCACATCGACGGCGCCGAGCACGTCCCAAACGGCCGCGCGCTTTTAGTGTGTAACCACGGCGGCGCCGTACCGTGGGATGCGCTGGTGGTGATGGCGGGCGTGTCGCGCGTGCTTGGTCGCGCAGTGCGCCCGCTGGTAGAAGACGCAGTGATGACGGCGCCGTTTATTGGCACCTTGATGACGCGACTGGGTTGTGTGCGCGCCAGCCAAGACAACGCGGTGCGCGTGCTCGAGCGCGACGAGGTTGCGGCGGTGTTTCCTGAGGGGATTTTGGGGCTCGGCAAAATGTGGCGCGAACGCCACCGCTTGCAGCGTTTTGGGCGTGGAGGTTTTGTGCGGTTGGCGCAAAAAACGCGCGCGCCCATCGTGCCCGTCGCCATCGTTGGCGGCGAAGAGACCGCACCACTGCTGTTTAAAATCGAAACGTTTTTTCGCCGCAACGAACGATTTCCATTTTTGCCGATCACGCCGCTGCTACCGCTGCCGGCGCGCTGGCGCATCCGCATTGGTGCGCCCATCGACCTCGCCACGGCGTTGCCGGAAGCGTCTGAGATGGCGGTTTCAGCGCTGGCACAGGGCATCAAAGACGGCATCCAGCGCGACGTGCGTGCGTTGGTGCAACAGCGCGGCGCGCCGTACCGTCGCGTGTTTGGGAAGGGTGCTTTGGCTGGAGGCCGTGATGCGGATTGAAGTGGCGTGTCCATCGTGTCGACGCGGGCAGGCGTTCGCGGACTTCGTGCCGTTTCGTGCCGATTGCGAAGCATGCGGGGCAGATCTGCACGTGTGTCTCGGCTGCAGTTTTCACGATCGCTATGTCGAAAACGAATGCCGCGAGCACGAGGCCGACCCAATCGCGCAAAAAGACCGACGCAACTTGTGCGAATACTTCCGCCCGTTGCCGGCCAACACAGCGAGCGCTGATCCAAGCGCGCTTGCAAAGGCGAAACTTGCCGCGCTGTTTGGCGCACCACCGTTGGCAGCGACGCCCGGCGACGATCCGGTCGCCGATGCCAAGCGCAAGCTCGAGGCGCTGTTTCAAAAACCCACCAAGTAACGCCGACGCGCAGGCTGCGCGCGCTAGGGCGTCAAACCGAGCTTGTCGAGGTGCATGTGATGGTAGCTGCGCACCCGATCCATGGGGCCGCGCGGGTCAAGCCCGAGCGTCGCCATATTGTCGGCATTTTCCGAGAAGATAGCCATCATCTCACCCGACAGCTCGCACACAGTGTCCTCGACCTGCGCGCGTTTGTCGGGTTGAGCCACCAACAACGCCTTAAGGCGCATCAAGCCGAAGCCGACATGACGTCGCTCATCCAGCAAGACGGTCTTTAAAATCTCGCTGGTGCCGGGGTCGATGTCGTCGAGCAGGGCGGCGTTGAACTCGAAAAATCCCAGCGCGAGCCCTTCAAGCGCGAGGTTTTGTCCGATGACGCCACCGACAAAATCACGGCTCTCGACGACGCGTTCGCGCATATGCGCATGGAACTTAAAGATGCGCGGGTTCACGTAGCGCGCCATGGTTTCGTCGACGTCTTCGCGTCCGAGCAGTTTGAGCCGGTGCACGAACACCTCGACGTGGCGTGCTTCGTCAAGCACCTGCGTGGCTAAAAACATACGCGCGTTGTCGTCGGGGGCGTGCGCGCACAGTGCCGCGCTGCACTCAAAAGCAATTCTCTCACCCGCGAGCCCGGCGGCCACAGCACCCACCACCGCGTGGTAGCTCGCCGACGGCAAATCTTTAAACTGCGCCTGCGTCAGCGGCGGGGTACTCGGCGTGTAGCCGAACGTTGTGCCGTCGAGGTAGCGCGCGGTGCTCTCACGCCAATGCTGCACTTCGTACAGCTTGTGGGGTCGAAGCTCGTCCGCGCTGGGCGTGTAACTCAAGGCGTCGGCAACGGGTCTACGGGTCCATTGTTGCGTGCTCATGCGACCGCCGTGGGTGAAAGGTGCGCTCGACGTGCGGGTTTGACGTCGTCGAAGCTAAAATCCTGGCTGCTCGCGACCACCAAAGCGTCCACGGCAAAAAACACCCGTTGTGCCATCGCGTCGCGCACAAGTGCGGGGTGCGTGTTTGCACCAAAGCGCCACTGCAGCAGCGTGCCTTCAACGAGCGCGAGCACCGCGGCTGCGTGCGCTTGCAAGGTGTCGTCGGGCAGCACCGCCAACTGCGGCCGGTCCGCCAGCATCGCGGTCGCAAACACACCGCGCGCGCCCTGCTGCACGTCAGCGACGATGCCGCCGAGCACAGGGTTGGTGGCTGCTTGCCCCCAAAAATCGATCCACACCGTCATCTTGTGCGCCGTCGCGTGGGGGTCGCCGCGAAAGTGCCAGCGCGCCAGCTCGGCGGTGACGTGTCGCGCGCCCTGCGCCGACAGCACGTTGAGGTGCGACTGCAGCGCGTGCAAGTAGCTGGTGCCAAGACGCCGCATCAGCGCCTCGACGATCTCCTCTTTCGAGGCGAAGAAATAGTGCAGCGCCCCGCGCGCGATCCCCGCCCGCTGTGCGATCTCAGAAACCGACGCGCCCGCCGTGCCGCGCCCCGCGATCACCTCGTTGAGTGCGTCGAGGATTTGTTCACGGCGTTGGGGTTTTACCGCTGCGCGGACCATTGTGAGATCCAATCTTGGACGGACGTCCAAATCAGATTACGCCAGCGCCAACCTCAACCGTCAACGGGCTTTTTGCTGCATGCATCCGCCTGTTGACGGATGCGACACGTGTTTCGCGGGGTCAGCCGCCGCCAACCGCAGCCTGGCAACTGCGGTCACGTGCGCTATCAGCGACTGCATGACCGAATCCGCCATCGATCGCTTCGCCGCCGCCGCCGCCGTCATCGCCACAGGAGGTGCGCCTAAGTACCACGAGGCCAACGCCAAAGAGCTCAAGCTGTTCGCGCGCGAACGCATCGCGTTGTTGGTGGACACCGACTCGTTTGTGGAGGACGGCAAATACGCCAACGTGCTCGCGCGGGACTTACCTGCCGACGGCGTCATCACCGGCATCGGCCGCGTCGGTGGCCGGGACGTCGCGATCATGGCCAACGACTCGACCGTCAAGGCGGGCTCGTGGGGCGCGCTGACGGTCGAAAAAATCGTGCGCATCCAGGAGCAAGCAATGCGCTACCGCATCCCGATGCTGTACCTGGTCGACAGCGCGGGCGCCCGCATCACGGATCAGATCGACATGTTCCCTGGTCGTCGTCACGCGGGGCGGATCTTTCACAACGAAGTGCGCATGTCGGGGGCGGTGCCGCAGCTGTGCTTGTTGTTTGGACCGTCAGCCGCAGGTGGCGCGTACATCCCGGCTTTTTGTGACGTGATTTGGATGGTCGACAAAAACGCCTCCATGTACCTCGGCAGCCCGCGGATGGCCGAGATGGTGATTGGCGAGAAGATTTCGCTGGAGGACCTGGGCGGCGCGCGCATGCACACATCAGAATCGGGCTGCGCGGACTTCCTGGTGAAAACCGAGCAGGAGGCCATCAGCCAATGTCGCCAATGGCTAAGTTACTTCCCGCACCGCGCGCACGAAAAGCCGCCACTGCAGGCCGCAAAAGCGCCGCGCGTCGGCAAAAACGTCGACGACATCGTGCCGTTTGATGAAAAGACCATGTTCGACGTCAAAGAGCTGATCGACGCTATCGTGGACGAAGGATCATTTTTCGAAGTCAAGAAGCGCTTCGCGCAAGAACTCGTGGTTGGCTTGAGCCGCATCGACGGTCGCGTCGTCGGCATCGTCGCCAACCAACCCAAACAAAAAGGCGGCGTGTTGTTCGTCGACAGCGCCGACAAGGCCGCGCGTTTTATCTGGCTGTGCGACGCGTTTGAGATCCCTCTGGTGTTTTTGGCGGACGTCCCGGGGTTTATGATCGGCTCGCGCGTTGAAAAGCAGGGCATCATCCGCCACGGCGCCAAGATGATCGCGGCCATGAGCGAAGCCACGGTGCCGCGCTTATGTGTCGTCGTGCGCAAGGCCTATGGCGCGGGGCTGTATGCGATGAGCGGGCCAGCATTTGAGCCCGACGTCACGATCGCGTTGCCGCAGGCGTCGATAGCGGTGATGGGCGCCGAGGCGGCCGTCAACGCCGTGTACTTCAACAAAATCCAAGCGCTCCCCGAGAGTGAACGTCCCGCGTACATCGAAAAGCTACGCGCCGAATATCGCGCCGACGTTGATTTGATGAAGCTAGCGAGTGCACTTGTGATCGATACCGTCGTCGCGGGCAACGCACTGCGGGCAGAGTTGGCGCGGCGGCTAGGTTATATGGAGCACAAGGCGGACGAGCGCCCCAAAAAAAAGCACTGCGTCTACCCAGGATAGATGCCTTTTATTGTATTTTGAAATTGCGA
>JAYTVG010000260.1:0-2054 GCA_043744135.1 Deltaproteobacteria bacterium
TGCCCTCGTCAAACCAGCGTGCGACGCGTCCCCCGGCCGCCTCGTGGACCAGCACGTGTGTGAGCTCGTGTTGCAACACGCGCACGCGATCTTGCATCGCGCCTTGTGCGGTGATCGCGATGACCACGCGCCGCT
This sequence comes from Deltaproteobacteria bacterium, assembly GCA_043744135.1. GTDB lineage: Bacteria > Myxococcota > UBA727 > UBA727 > VGSZ01 > JAYTVG01. Next base: position 136 of record JAYTVG010000260.1, read on the forward strand.
CGTCGGGCTCGGCTGCGCCCGCCGCCCACGAGGGCAGGTGCCATGCAGGCTCGAGCTTGGCGGCGTGCTCAACCGCGCGCACGAGCTCGATATCGATAGGCGCGCAGCTGTCGACGCCGACAAACGCGGCTGCCCGTTGGTACAAGGCGGGTGCTTGCTGCTGCAGCTGCGTCGCAACCTCACTGGCATCGGCAACGCCCGCGAGCGCTTGCTGATGCACCTCGAGCTGGGGCACGCAAGGTGCTGCGGCCATGTGCAGCATCAACAGCGCAGCAAGCATGCGTGCACCATGGGCACGCGCCGCCGGTGGACAAGCACTCGACGTGCCGCAATCGCCGCGATCGCGGTGCGCAACATCTCCAGGCCAAGCCGTCGCGCGGTCAGCGATTTGAAACCAGCCCCGGGAGGGTGCTAACTCCTCAAAGGTGTCGAACGAAAACCAGCCCCAGCCCACGCTCAGCGAGATGCCCGTCGAAGTGGTGGTGAACGTCGACGACGATCCACACGTGGAACTGTCGCCAACGCTGCAGCTGCCTATCCCGACGCGCGACACCGCTGCACGCGCGCCGCTTGATGCCGCCGACGTGCAGCGCATCAAAGCGCGCGTTGACGCGCTGATTGTCGAGGCGCGAGCAACGCGCGGTCGCGACGCAGCGATGTTGTGGTTTGAGGCCGGCAAGCTCTCCGAACTCGAGCTGCTCGATCTGAAAGCCGCCGCGGGGCAGTACCAAGAAAGCCACAACGCCGACGCACTTTACATTCCCGTCATCCATGCCGCGCGCAGGCTGTTTGCACAGCTCGGCAAGTGGGGGGCTGTGGCGATGATGCTCGACAAAGAGACCGCCACGCAGGATGCGTTTGTGCCCGCGCTGTTGGTGGAAAAAGCCCGACTGTTCGCGTCGCGCTTGCAACGCGGCGATGACGCACCCGAGCTGTATCTACAAGCGCTCGCTGTGGCACCCGCCTACGCGCCCGCCGTCGATGACCTCGTGCTCGCATGGACGCATAAAGGCCAGTGGCCCGAGATCGTCGGTGTGTTGCACAGCGCCGCCGACGCGACCCCCGACCAAGCGCAAAAAGCCGCGTGGTTGGTGGCCGCGGGGCAGGTGCTTGAGACCCGCATCAAAGACACCGCCGCCGCGCGCCGCGACTACGAACGCGCCAATGGGCTTGTTGCAAATCGGCGCGCCACACTCGAAGCGCTGCGACGCGTGTACCAAGCGCAGGGCGACGTGGCCGCGCTCGACGGCGTGCTTGAGCGTCTCACGAGCGGCGACACCACCCCTCCCACTGACTTGGTGACGTTGTTGGTCGAGCGCGCCCGGCGTCAGATGGCCGCCGGTGACGACGCAGTCGCCGAAAGGACCCTCGACAAAGCGCGAGGGCAAGCACCCAACGACGCCTTGGTGTTGCGCGATCTCGCTGCGGTCAACGAACGCCTGAAGCACTGGCCCGAGTTGGTCGACGTGCTCGAACACACCGCGCGCGTCACACGCGATCGCGCAGAGCTGCTCGCGCTGTATTCGGAAGCGGGCAAAATTTGCGATGATCACCTAAGCGATGTCGAGCGCGCGATTCGTCTTTACGGCAGCTGTGTCGAGGTCGATCCTGCGTACGCACCCGCGCTCGCCGCACTCGGCAAGTTGTTCGCAAAGACCGGTCGCTTTCGCGAGCTGAGCAGTGTGTACGAAGTGCAAGTGGGTGCCGCGCAAGATCCCCAGCACAAGATCAGTTTGTTGTTTAAGCAAGCGGAGCTGCTTGCCGACAAGCTCGACGACTCAGACGGTGCTTTGGTGCGACTCGAGGAGGTGCTGAAGCTGCAACCGGGTTTTTTGCCCGCACTCAAGATGATGGCGACGCTGCACACGAAACTGGCGCGCTGGGACGAGCTCATTTTAACGTACGAGCGCGAACTCGCC
>JAYTVG010000261.1:0-6612 GCA_043744135.1 Deltaproteobacteria bacterium
GCGCGCGCTTGCATCAGTTGTGCCTCTGCTTGTTTGACGCGCCAGCCGAACTCCGCGCCTTCAAGCGCCGCCAGCACGTCGCCCTGCTTGACCACCGAGCCGACCTCGACATTCACTTTCACGACGCGTCCGGGCATCTTGGCGAACAGCGCCGCTTCACTTTTGGCGCGCACCGTGCCGGTGATCTGCACCAGCTGCGGCATGTCTTTATTGGCAACTTTGGTGGTCCGCACAGGCACGCGCGTGGTCGCGACGGTACGGTCGGCGTTGCGCGCCTTCGCCTGCGACACGCGCAACGCAAAAACGGCGGCCACGACAAAAAACACCACGGCGCCGATGATGATGAGGCTGCGTTTCATGATCAACCACCTTGGCAAGCGAAAGACGGGACATCTTGGCCGCGCCGACAGACTGCGACGTCAACCGAACCATTGGGGCAAATGGACGTCGATGGCGGCCCGACCAAGCATCCGGCACAGACATCGAGCGCAAACGTGCTGCTGTTGCCGACCGCGTCGCCGTCCGTGATCTCGGGAGTGATCGTGATCGTGACGGTGGCGAATTCGACATCCGTGATGCCGTTGTCTGCGCGTAAAGCCTTAGCGCCATCGCGCGACATGAGCTGGACGTTTTGAAGCGCACCGTTGCGCACGTCGTCGTCTTTGCCACGCAACACCAAGTTGCCGCCGACAGAACTGACGTCAACGTCGCTCAGGAGATCGCCGTCGACAGCGTACGCCAGCTTGACGCCATCAACGACCGCGTCCGCGCCAGCGAGCGACAGCCGTAAGTCTGCGAGATAGCCGCCGTGTCCACTGGCGGTAGCGTCGACGTCAAGCAAGCCGCGCGACACTGCGGGATCTTTCGCCGTGGGCGCGGAGCAAGTCACCGACGTGCGCGGGGGCAACACTTCGACATCGACGCTGGGCTTGGCGCAGCCCGCCATCGTCGCCAACAAAGAGACCGCAAACAAGCGAGGAAGCCAAGCGTGCATCTGCCGCTCCGTGGTGGTGAGGAAGCCAAGTGCGCGCTTTGTCGTGCTGCACAAGTTTAGGTTCGTGGTGATCATGCCTTGACGCCTTATAGTTATGAAAGCTAAACATTGCCAATGGCAAAGATCACGAAAGCAAATGAGCGTTCAGGAGCGCTCAAGGCCATCTTGACCAAAGTGGGTCGCATGCGTTCACTGAGAGACCCGCTCGCCGCCATGGGCGAGAACCTGTCGCCCCCACAGATCCACGCCCTGATGTGGCTCAAAGAGGACGGCGCACAGCCGATGTCCGTTATCGCACAACGTCTCGGCTGCACAGCACCAACGATGACCGGCGTCGTCGACCGCCTGGTACGCGCGGGACTCTGCGAGCGCCTGCGCGATGGCGCTGATCGCCGCGTTGTGCGCATCGCAAACACCGTCAAGGGGGCGCGCATCGCAGGTCGGATCGATCGTGCTTTCTTCGACCATTTGTCCAAGTTTTTTGAAATTTTGGGACCTGCAGACGGCGATGAGCTGCTCGGGATCTTGTCGCGCATGCTGGCGACCATCGAAGGAAAACAGCGCACCAGCGCGACCAGGAAGCGATCATGAAGAACTTTGTTGAGCTCCCGCGTTCGGTGTCGTTCATCGCAGGTATCGCCGCCGCGATCGCTTTGTGTGCCGCCTCGACCGTGTCGGCGCAAGGCACCGCACCGCTTGGGCTTAAGCCGGTCGCGCAGCCCTCGCGCATCAGCCTCGACGCAGCGTTTACGCAAGCGGTGCAGCTCAGCTGGGATCTGCGCATCGCGTCCGCGCGTGGGGCGGAAGCAGATGCGCGGCTCAAGCAGGCTTGGGCGGGGTTGTGGCCGAGCGTGTCGTTGGGCGCCGACTACACGTACACCTATCCAGAGGTGACGGCGTCGTTTTCAAATCAAGATCAACTCGATCAACAAGCGCTGTTGTTTAATTCGATCGCCGACATCACCGAGGGGTCGGCGGCGCAAACCCCGGATCCACTCAAGCGTCGGGCCGCACAAGAGCGCGCGCAACAATTGCGGCAGGCGGCCACGGATATTCAAAACACCAATACGCAGGAGATCGTCATCGTGCCGGCGCACGCGGCGACAGCGCAGGTGCAGCTCTCGTGGCCGATTTTGAGCCCGCGCTCGTTGCCGTTGTTGCAGGCCGCGTACGCCGGTGTGGATCTGTCACGCAGCGGTTTACGAGTGGCGCGCGGTCAGATCATGTTCGCGGTGGCGCGCGCGTACTTCCAAGTCGTCGTCGCCAAACGCATCGTGGGCATCGCGAACGCGCAACTGACGAGCACTGCGCACCACAAAGAGGTCGCGCACGCCCGCAAAGACGCCGGCTACCTGACGGATTTGCAGTTTCAGCGTGCAGAGCTGGACCTCGCACGGGCCGAAGCACAAGTGAAAGGGGCGACCAGCGCGCTGAGCGTCGCGAAAGGCGCGCTCGGCATGCTCATCGGCGCAAACGATGATTTCGACGTCGACGAGGCGCCCGTGTTGCTTGCTGTCGATCAGGGCTCCGACGCCGACGCGCTCGTGAGCACGGCCTTGACCGCGCGCGATGACATCGCGCTTCAACGCAGCGCGCTTGAGATCGCCGACAAGTTTAACACGGAAGCGTGGACGCGATTTTTGCCGACGGTGCGGTTGGTGGCGGCGGGTCGCTACACGACCAACACCGGCGGATTTTCCTCTGAACCGGTGACGGGAACGCTTGGTGTGCAAGCCAGCATCCCTATCTTTGACGGCGGCATGACGTATGCGCAGACGCTTGAATCGCGCGCCAAAGTGACGCAGGAATTGTTGCGCGTCCGCCAACTTGAGATGCAGGTCGAGCAAGAGGTGCGCGGCGCCGTCAACAACGTCGCGCACGCCAAGGTCGCGATGGAATCGGCGCAAAAAATCCTCGACCTCGCACGCGCCCAGCAGGACAACGCGGCGCGGCTGTTTGACGCCGGGGCGGTCACCGCGGTTGAAGTCGAAGACGCCAACGTGGGCGCGTTTTCAGCCGAGGTCGATGCTGCGCGCGCAGGATTGGATGTGCAAATCGCGCGCTTGAGTTTGGCGCACGCCACCGGTCAGTTCACGCCCACCGCGGCGGACAACGACGCGCGCCCGCTCACGAACGACGACGCCGAGCACGCGCGCGCGCTGATGGACAACGCTAAGGCGCGTTGAGCTGCGGACCGCGCGCCGATCCTTCGCCGCGGGGATCCGCGCCACCTTCAAGCATGCCGTCCTGGGTTTGGCGGATGCACATCGCGTTGCCCCAAGGCTCGGTGACGTTGAAGGTGTGACCGCGCGCCTCGAGCTCGCGGCGCGTGCCGTCGTCGAGGCCGAAGGCTTCAATGCGCACGCTGTCGGGTTGCCATTGGTGGTGCAGGCGTGGCGCCGAGACGGCGGCTTGGCAGTCCATGCCGTACACGGCAACGTGCAAAAACGTTTGCAACACGGTGGTGATGATGGTGCTGCCGCCCGGCGCGCCCGCGGTCATATAAAAGTGTTTGTTGTGGCGCACGATCAGCGGCGTCATCGAGGACAACGGCACTTTGCCGGCTGCGATAGCGTTCGCTTCGCCGCCCACCAAACCGTAGGCGTTTGCCACGCCGGGCGCTGCTGCAAAGTCGTCCATCTCGTCGTTGAGCATCACGCCAGTGCCGGCGGCGACCAAACCCGAGCCAAAGCCGTAGTTCACCGTGAACGTCAGTGACACGGCGTTGCGGTCCCTATCGACCACGCTGAGGTGGCTCGTATCGTGCGATTCGCAGGCGCCGCCCGGTGCCTGCGAGCAGCCAAACTTCGCGAGCTCCGCGGACGGTGCCGCAACCACCGCCGCGCTTTTGCGGGAGTGCCGCATGTCGATCTCTGCACGGCGCGCCTCGCCGTATTGTGTCGACGTCAATCCTGCCGCTGGCACCTGCACAAACGCAGGGTCGCCGAGGTGTTGCGCGCGATCCGCAAACGCCGTGCGCATGCTTTCAATCATGAGGTGCAGCGCATCGGGGTGATGCCATCCGAGCGCTTCAAGCTTGCTGTCACCGATGATGTTGAGCATCTCAAGCACAAGCACGCCACCAGACGACGGCGGCGGCATCATGCACAACTCGTGTTCGCGCCACTGCTGGCACAGCGGTTGGCGCCAGCGCGGTTGGTAGCTCGCGAGGTCGTCGACGGTGACGATGCCACCGCCCGCTTTCACGGCGGCAACGATGGCAAGCGCGACGCTGCCACTGCGAATGGTGTCGGGGGATTGGGCGATGTTGGCGAGGGTGCGTGCGAGATCTGGCTGCCGCAACACGTCACCACGCACGAGCGGTACTTGCTGTCCGCTGACATCGCGTTTCATGAATGCGTCGCGCGTGGCGGCGTACTGCACCAGCACGTCGTGCCGAAACGCAAAGCTGCGCACGAACTTGTCACCCACCACAAAGCCATCGCGCGCAACTGCGATGGCTGGTCGCAACAGCTTTCGAAACGGCAAGCGGCCATATTTTTTGTGAAGCTCGACGAGGCCGGGCACGGTTCCTGGCACAGCGACCGCGAGCGCCCCGTTCATGCTGACGCCGTCTTTGAGTTTGCCAGCGTCGTCAAGGTACATGGTTTTCGTGGCGGCCCTCGGTGCCACTTCGCGAAAGTCCAGTGCAGCGACCTCGCCGTCTTTTTCGATGTGCACCATCGCGAAGCCGCCGCCGCCAAGACCGGTATCAAACGGGTTCGTCACCGAGATGACAAACGCTGCAGCGACCGCAGCATCGACGGCGTTGCCGCCGGCCTGCAACATCTCGTCAGCCGCAGCGGTCGCTAGCGGATGTGCCGTTGCAGCCATGCCGTTGGCGTTGACGCTCGGCGCTGAAAACGCAGCCACGACGTGCAGCGCCACACAAAGGAGCGAGTGAATCATGCGCGACTCCGTTTGCCTTCGTCGAGCGCCAGCCGGATGGCGGCGATGGCTGCTTTGCGATCCGCTGCGCCGAAGACAGCGTTGCCAGCGACCAGTGCGTCTGCTCCCGCGGCTCCAAGCGCAGCGGCATTGTTTTCTGACACACCGCCGTCAACCTCGATGATGCACGACAGGTTGCCCGCGCGATCGAGCATGGAGCGAGTCGCGCGTACTTTTTGCAGTTGCGTCTGCAAAAAGCTTTGGCCGCCAAAGCCAGGGTTCACGCTCATGATCAGCACGACGTCGAGGTCCGCGAGTACGTAGCGCAGTGTCTCTTCGGACGTGGCCGGGTTGAGCGAGACGCCGGCCTTCTTGTTGCGCGCACGAATCGCAGCAAGCGTGCGTTGCAAGTGGACACACGCCTCTTGATGCACGGTGATGCCATCAGCGCCGGCGTCTGCGAACGCCTCGAGATATCGATCGGGCTCGACGATCATGAGGTGCACGTCGACGAACTTGGCGGTGGCCTTGCGCACGGCGCTGACGACCACGGGCCCGATGGTCAAGTTGGGCACGAAGCGGCCGTCCATCACGTCAACATGGATCCAGTCGGCGCCGCCACGGTCCACTTGCGCGATCTCATCCGCGAGCCTGCCAAAATCTGCGGACAAGATGGACGGTGCGATGATGGAAGGTCGCAAGGCTCACTCCGCGTCTTGGTGTTTGGTGAAGCGCGCGCAAAAAAACGCGTCGGCGTCATGCAGGTGCGTCTTGAGTTGCACGCAACCCATCGCGTCGATGGCAGACGGTGGCAACCACGGCAGCGTGTGTCGCGGGTCGCTGAGCGCGAAGCCACCACGCACGATCGTATCGACGTGATCGACGCCTTCGTGGGCGACCGGTGAGCAGACGCTGTACACGAGCGTTCCACCAGGACGAACAAGCGTCATGGCGTGCGCGATCAGCGCAGCCTGCAGCGCGTGGTTGGTGACGACGTCTTGTGCAGTACGCCGCAGCTTGATTTCGGGCTTTCTGCGCGTGGTGCCAAGGCCAGTGCACGGCGCGTCGAGCAGCACAGCGTCGGCAAGCTGCGCAGGCTTGTAGTCGAGCACGTCTTTCACGATGAGCTCGACGTGTTCCGTCAGCTTGGTGCGCAGCAGGTTTTCATCGACCTTTTTGCGTCGCCGGCCATCGCGCTCGACCGCAGTGACGCGCCCGCTGTGTGTCACAGCGCGCGCCAGCAACACCGTCTTACTGCCCGGGGCCGCGCATAAGTCAAACACACGATCGCCCGCGCGCGCCCCCAACAACAGCGCCGCGACCATCGATCCTGGATCCATGACGATGTGCGCGCCCTCTTTAAAACGCGTGTTGTCGGTGACGACCCCGCCCTCAAGCGCGAAGCAATGCGGCACGAACGCGTGCACGCGCGCGCCTGACGGCAGTTGCGTGTCGTCGTCGGACAGCAGCGCTGCATAGGTCGTAGGGCGGGCGTTGACTGCGGTGAAGGCTGCGACGCGATCGTCACCGCCACCGAGGGCCTCCGCCAAAAACATCGGCAGGCCGAAGGCATCGGCGACGTCAGCCAAGGAAGTGTCTTGTGTAACGGTGGTGTGCAACGCGGATCCCAAGCGCCGCAAAATCGCGTTGGCGAAACCCTCCACCCCCGGTCGCGCCGAGCGCACACCGTCGACGGCTGCAGAGACCGCGGCGTGCGCGGGGATGCGGTC
>JAYTVG010000262.1:0-2052 GCA_043744135.1 Deltaproteobacteria bacterium
CTAAACGCCCATGAGCCCGACGACCGTTTGACGCACGACCGCGATGGGGTTGTGCGTCTGCGCGCTGTGGTGTTGATTGCGCACACCAAGGAGTGACGCGTGAAAGTGACGGTGGTTGGTACGGGCTATGTCGGCCTTGTCAGCGGTGCGTGTCTCGCCGACGTCGGCAACGATGTGTTGTGTGTCGATGTCGATGCACAAAAAATTCGCGTACTCAACGACGGTGGCATTCCCATCTACGAGCCCGGCTTGCAAGCGACGGTGCAGCGAAACGCCGCCGCCGGTCGGTTGAAGTTCACCACTGATGTGGCCGCGGGCGTGGCGCACGGTGCGCTGCAGTTTATCGCCGTTGGCACGCCGCCACGTGCTGACGGCAGCGCAGACGTCTCGCATGTCGTCGCTGCGGCGCGCGCCATCGGCGAGCATATGACGCGCTACACCGTAGTCGTCGACAAGAGCACTGTTCCGGTCGGCACCGCTGATCGCGTGCGCACCACCATCGCTGATGCGCAAGCGAAACGCGGGGTTCAGCTGCCGTTCGCCGTGGTGTCGAACCCGGAATTTTTGAAAGAGGGCGCTGCCATCGAGGACTTCATGAAGCCCGATCGCATCATCGTCGGAGCCGATGACGCGCGCGCGATCGAGTTGATGCGCCAGCTGTACGCGCCGTTTCAGCGCAACCGAGACCGCTTGATTGTGATGGACACGCGCAGCGCGGAGCTGACGAAGTACGCCGCGAACGCGATGTTGGCGACGCGGATCTCGTTTATGAACGAGCTCGCAAATTTGTCGGAGGCGCTTGGTGCGGACATCGAGCTGGTGCGCCAAGGGATCGGCGCCGACCCTCGCATCGGCTACCACTTTTTATACCCGGGCTGCGGCTACGGTGGCTCGTGCTTTCCCAAAGACGTTCAGGCGCTACTGCACACCGGCGCCATCGCTAATGTGAACTTGCGCGTGCTCGGCGCGGTGAAGGATGCAAACGCGCAGCAAAAGCACGTGCTCGTCGACAAAATCGTCAAGCGTTTCGGCGCCGATCTAACGGGGATGACGTTTGCGCTGTGGGGGTTGTCGTTTAAGCCCAACACCGATGACTTGCGTGACGCGCCCAGCCTCGTCGTCATCAACGACCTATGCACGCGCGGCGCCACCGTGCGGGCGTACGATCCAGTCGCAATGCCCGAGGCCCAGCGGCTGCTTGCAGGGGATCCGCGCGTCGTGTTTGCATCGTCGCCGACCGATGCGTTAAGCGGCACCGACGCGCTCGTGATCGTGACCGAGTGGAAGGAATTCCGCAGTGCGGATTTCGACACGATGAAGGCCGCCCTGAAACGCGCGGCGGTCTTTGATGGGCGCAACTTGTACGACCCTGCCCACGTGCGCGCGGCGGGGCTCGAGTATTTCGCCGTCGGCCGTGGGTGACGGCAACGGGGCGCGGCAAGTCACGTTAAGTCACGCGCGGGTCGCGCACGGTCCACTGCAGGGTCGCAGCGGTGAGCCCGAGCACCAAGCACGCGCCCCACAACAGGCTCGAGTTGGTGTGGTCGAGGACCCATGCGCCCAGCGCCGGCGCAAACGCCGCAATCGACCACGCCATCTGAAACGCGCCTTGATACGCGCCGCGTTGCTGTACCGGGGCGACAGCGATGACCGCGGCGGGCCCCGCGCTCGCCAGCAAAATCTCGCCCACGGTCCACACCGCAATGGCGAGGACGTACTGCCACCAACGGTCGCACGCGGCAGTCAAAAAAAAGCCGACGCCGACGAGCACGGAGCCGCCCATCAGTGTGCGTCGCACCGACGCGCGTCCCAAGGTCAAGTTGAGCACCGGTTGCAACAGCACGATGAGCGCACCGTTGACGGCGATGAGCGGGCCGTACCACGTCGCCATGCCGTCGCGCGCGACCTCCGTCGACAACGCCACGCTCGCTTGGCCAAAGATTGTGGTGACGCACGCGGAGGCGATGAACAAGCGCACGAACGTCGGTTGCTTAAATGGTGCGAGGTTGAACACCGAGCGCGGCGACGCCGGCAGCGATGGCGACGTCACGC
>JAYTVG010000263.1:0-6604 GCA_043744135.1 Deltaproteobacteria bacterium
CCATGTGCCTAGCTCTTTTTTAGCCTGCTTGAGGTATTTGCACGCGGCTTCAGTCGCGAGGGCCGGATCCCAGCGCTCATCCACTACATCGTTGATGAACATATACTCCTTGCCAGTATAGCTCATGAATTGCCAAATCCCCGCCGCACCCACCTTCGACTTTGCACTGACGGTAAACAAGCTCTCGACGAACGCAATAGCTATCAGCTCCTCGGGAAGGCCGTAGCTGGCGAGTTCTTGGTTGATGAATTGCTCGTACAACCCCGAGTTTGCCCAGCCTTGTAAGAAGCGCTCGCGCAGGCCGTTTTGCACACGCGTACTTCCCGAGCGGCTGTATTTGTCGGCACGCGACACGCCCTTGAGGTTTAAGTACACCTCGCGCTCGACGTCGGTGAGGCCCGCATCTGACTTGGGGTTTTTTAACGCGAGCGCCTTGAGGGCGTTGATGACGTCCGCTTGCCCCTTGTGGATCGCTTCGCCGCGCGTGATCCCTCCGACGCCTTTGCTGTCGCGACCGGGAACTTTGAACACCCGGTACACCAAGCTCAGGTCCTCCTCGTCGCTGATGGCGATGTCGTTGAGCGACCACTCGATATACACCTTGCGCCAAAACGCGACGTTTGGTTCGAGCGCAGCGACGTGCGCAAAGTCGCGGTCAACCTGCGCGTGAATCGACGACGACGCGAGGACACAAATCACCGCAAGATACAACGACACGACACGGGTGCTCACGGTGAACCTCGAAAAAGCGAGCGTCATGGTGCGCCGCCCATCGCCGCGGACGAGGGTGCACTCGACGAGGGTGCGTTCCATGTGGGTGCGTTTGACACCGTGCTCGACGTCCCCGCCACCGCCCGCCACGGCTCATCCGTCGACGAGATAGCTTCACCTTGCGACTCGGCAGCGTCGTCTTTGGGATGCCACGTGCCGTCGGACGCAAACGCCGTGCCGACGGCGTTTTGCACCTTCCACACGCTCGACGCACCATTTTTGAAACCTTGCGCGAGCATGGAAAACGCCACCACCTCGCCCGCCGGTGTCACGACGTAGCCCGACAGCGCCGACACGCCGCGCAACGTGCCGGTCTTCGCGCGCAAACGACGCTGCGCCGGCGTGTCGCGCATACGGAAGTGGATGGTGCCCTGCGTGCCCGCGACCGCCAGGCTACTCGCGAGCTCTACGCCGCCTTCAAAGTCGCGATTCATATACGCCAGCAAGCGCACGAGTTGGTGTGCGGTGAACCGGTTGACGTCGTTGAGGCCGGAGCCGTTGTTAAACGTGTAGCTGCCGGGCACGAAGCCGACCTTCTCTTGCAAAAACTTGCGTGCGACCAACAGCCCGTTGTCGAAGGTGCCCGGCGCCCCCATCACTTCTGCGCCCATGGTTTTGATGATGGTCTCGGCGATGATGTTGTTTGAGTAGTGGTTTAAGTTGCGCAACACGTCGGCGAGCGCGTCTGAACGATCCACCAAGATCAACTTCGCGCCTTCTTTGACGGTGCCCTCGACAATCGAGTGGCGCACTTTGATGCCGCGCTGTTGCATCAGCGCCACCAACACGCTGCCGAAATGCTTGTGCGGTTCGTACACGCGCCGGTAGACGCGAAACGGCGGTTCGCGAGCGCCGATGCTGCCCTCGACCGTCAGCAGCGTATTGTCGCGCCCGGCGCCGTCTTTGCCCTCGTCAGACACGACGCGCACGCCGGCGCCGACCGCTTCAGTCATCACCTCGCCCTCAAGCACAACTTGCTCGCACGCGGGATCGACCCGCACGATCGCCGGCGCACCGATGGTGGAGCCGGGGCGCACGTAGATCGCGGTGGCGTTGTAGTTGACGCTCAAGGCGGTGACCGCCGCGGCGTACGCGCGATCCGGCGACTCCTCGGTCTCCCACCCGCGCGCTTCGGTGACGTTGTCAAACCACGAGTTGTCGACGACGATCGAGCCGGTGATACGTTCGACGCCGTACAGGTAGAGTTCGTTGACGATGTGCGCGAGCCGCTCGGTGACGATGGTCGGGTCGCCGTAACCCTTCACGACCAAGTTGCCGTACAAGGTGCCGTCTTTGAGCGTCCCTTGCACGTAGTACTCGGTCCTAAAGCGGTACTCTGCTTTGAGCACGTCGAGCGCCGCGGCGGTGGTGATGAGTTTGGCGTTTGATGCGGGGTTGATGAGCGCGTCGGGGGCGAACTGCGCCACCATCGCGCCATCTTTAAGCCGCTGCGCATGAAAGCTGAACTCCGCGCCGTCGAGCGCGGGGTCGTTGATGGCCTCGAGTAACGCGGCTTTGAGCGCGGGCGACATCGACGCTGCCGCCGACAAAACACGCGGAGCAGGCCGCGGCTCTGGTGGCTTGTCGTTCTTTTTGCCGAGCGGCCGAGGCGCCGGTGGGACGATAGCGGGCGAGGCGGCCGCGGGCGAGGCAACCGCAGCGGGCGCGATGGCAGCAGGTGCGACCGCGCGAGGCACGCCCGCTGCGACTGGCGGGTTTTGTGCGCGCGCGTGCACGGCAGCGACGACGATCAACACCAAAACGACGCAACCCGCGCGCTTCACCACATCACCGTCCTGTTGCGCGTTGTGCGCGATTCGCCTGCAGCACGCTACCTTGGTTTCATGGCGCTTGGGAGTTTGGTGAGCGAACAGTTTCACCCACCTTCATGGTACCGAGCTGTTGTGACCGCCGCAGCCGAAGATTGCTGTCCGCTTGGCGACGCTGCGCGCAGCTCGGCAGCGTCGTTGTCGGCGCCCGCCTATCTCGCTTTGATGTTGATCGCTTTGGCGCTGGGCTGTCGAGCGCCGCCGTCACCGCGCGTGTCCGTGTTGCTCGGCGCCGCCCCCGAAGCTCTCGATCCGCGCTTTGCGACGTCCGCCGTGGCCGGCCGGTTGTCGGAGCTGATCGCGTGTCCGCTCGTCACCATCGGCGACGACCTGCGCCCGCAGATGTTGTTGGCTGAGTCCATCGATACCTCTAACGACCGCGCCTATGTAGTGAACATTCGGCCTGGGGTTTTGTTCCATAACGGTATGCCGGTCACCGCCGACGACGTGCGCTTCACGCTGCTGTCGATGAAAGATCCGGCGCTCGCTTCCCCCCACCGCGCGCGCTTGGAGCAGCTTTTAGACGTGGTGGTGACTGGGCCGCTGAGTGCCACCATCGTGCTGTCAGCGGCGCGGCCGTCGTTTTTGGTCGATCTTCGCGGCTACGGGATCTTGTCGCGGGCAGCGTGCGAGCCCGACCCCGCCAGCTGCCGGATGATGCCGGTGGGCGCTGGGCCTTACCGTGTTGTCGAGGTCGATCCTGGCGCCGAGCACCTCGTACTGCGGGCCCACGATCGTTCGCCTTTTGGCACGGTGGCTTTGCGCGAGCTCGATGTGCGCGTCAACAAAGACAACAGCGCACGCCTGTTGGCGGTCCTCGACGGCAGCGTCGACGTGATGGCCGCCGACATGCTGCCGAGCGACATCGACGTCATCGAGCAAGCGCGCGCCGCCACGGTGCTGTCGGGACCCGGCGTGGGGTTTACCTATCTCGCGCTCAACGTGCGCCGCGGGCCGCTCGCCGACGCGCGCGTGCGTGAAGCGATGGCGCTCGCGCTCGACGTCGACTTGATCGTCGAGACCAAATTGCGCGGGCGCGCGCGTCGCACCACGGGACTGTTGCCGATGGATCACTGGGCGAAAGATCGCTCGCCTGCCGCACCCGCGATGCGCGACCCCGATCCCGCGCGGGCCGTGCGCCTCCTCGATGATGCTGGCGTCGTGGTCGGCGCCGATGGCTGGCGCTTTCACATCACGCTATCGACCACCGCGGATCGGCTGCGGCGATCCTTGGCGCTCGTGTACGCGGACGCTTGGCGCGCCATCGGCATCGATGCGCAAGTGCGCGTGCGCGATTGGGCGGCGCTGTACGCGGACATTCAGCTCGGCGCCTTTGACGCATTTTCCGCGAAGTGGACGCCGGTGGTCGATCCCGAATTATTGGCGTGGGTGTTTGCGTCGGCGCGCATCCCCACGAGCACCACGGCGGGCGGCAACCGCTCGGGCTACAGAAACGCTGACGTCGATGCTGCGTTAGCGCGCGCGGCGAACGCGCCCGACGACGTGCGCATGCGCGAATACGCAAGCGTCGAGCGCGATGTCGCCGTCGATGTGCCGCTTATCCCGCTGTGGTTTGAAGACGAGGTGCTAGTGGTGGGCCCGCGCGTGCAGGGGCTCAAGCTATCGCGCATCGCCTCGCTGCTGCCGCTCGCGCAAGCGACGCTGCGCATGCAGGCGCCGTGATGGTCGACGCGCTCGCGGTGTTTTTGTGCCTGGCATGCATCGTGGCGTCGGCGTGGACGGGCGCGCGCACCGTGACAGGAAAGCTGTTGGCGGTGGCAGCCGTCGTCGGCGGCACGACGTTGTTGGTCGGCGTGCTGTTGCGCTTGACGCCGGGCGACCCCGTCACCAACATCTTGGGCGAGCAAGCACCCGATGCCAGCCGCCACGCGCTCGCTGTCGAGCTCGCCCTCGAAAACGCCGACGGCACGCCGCGCGATACGGTCTCGCAGCTGGGCGGTTTTGTGCGCGGGACCGCGAGTGCGGCGGTGTTGTTAGCGCTACCGACGTCGCTGGGCACGCGTGTGCAGCCGTGGTTGGCCGCGGAGCCGCGCTCGTACCGCACGCGAGAATCCGTGCGCGTGATCATCGCACGTCGACTGCCCGCCACCGCTGCCCTTGCCCTCGCGTCGTTGTGCGTCAGCGTGCTGTTGGGCGTCGGCCTGGGCGTGTTGTGCACGCGACGCGGCGTGGTGGGCGCGCTCGCCAACGGCGCGGTATTGGTGTCGGCGTCGATGCCGCGGATTTTTTTAGGGCCGGTGCTGTTGGTGCTGTTCGCGGTGCGCTTGCGCGTGTTGCCGGTGAGCGGCGACCCACCGTCGGCCGCGGCGTTGCTGTTGCCGGCGCTCACCCTCGGCACGCTGCTGGCGTCGATGGTGGCGCGGCTGCTGCGCACCACACTCGTCGAGCTCGAGCACAGCGACAGCGTGCGCACCGCCCATGCAAAGGGCGCGTCGCAGCTGCGCGTGGTGTCGATGCACCTGCTGCGTCAAGCCCTGCTGCCCGTCATCGCGCTGCTCGGCCTGCAACTGGGCGGGTTATTTGCCGGTGCCGTCGTCACCGAGAAATTGTTTGGCTGGCCGGGCATCGGCACCTTGCTGGTCGACAGCGTGCGCAAGCTCGACCTGCCGGTGGTGCAGGGCATCGTCGTGGTGATGGCGACTGCGGCGGCGGTCGCGACGTTGTTGTCGGAGGCAGCGACGCAGCTGCTTGACCCTCGCCTGCGTCGCCGTGGCTGAGCCGAACGCGGCACGCTTCGCACGAGCGCGCTCCCCGTGCGCACGACGGTGTGGCACAACGAAAACGCCAGATGCGCGTGTGATGCCATTAATACGCTGTTGGGCGCGAGTGCCGCCGGCCCCTCATTGCGAGAAAGGTCAAGTGACCGCAAACAATGGCTCCGCGCGCGTCGTCGTTTAGGGTCCGCGAGATGTTTGCCTTTGATCAACTTTTGGCAGCGCTCGCGGCGAAAACGCCAGACGCCCGCGCTGACTTTGTCGGCCACCTCGTGTTTAACCTCATCGACGAGATGGACGTCGACCTGCTGCCGGCCGACATGCGCAGCGCGCTCGAGCGCTTTATCGATCGCGTTGGCTTTGACCAAGACGACACCGCCGATCAAACCCGCCAGCGGGTTACCGCGCATTTTCTCACGCATGCTGTCGACGCGGATCTACTGCGGCGGTTCGACGCGCTCGAAGCGGCCATCGAGGACGGCGATACGGACGCAAACAACGCGCTGGGGCGTGCCGCCAGCCACGTGCTTGGCGCACCGGCGTCGCTCAAACCCGTGGGCGCCGACGGCCGCGCTGCTGGTACCATTCGCGGCGGGCTCAGCGGCTTGCTCGCGGCGCGCACTCAAGCAGCAACGACCCCGGTGACGCGCACCGTGATCCCGACCACAAACCAGTCAAAAACGCAGCCAAAAAACGGATTCTCGCGCTAATCCACGCATACCCTGAGGAGCTCCATGTCCACCGTCAACAACAAGAAAATCGGCGGCGCCAAGCCACAAACCACCACAAAAACAAAGCCGAAGGCGGCGAGCGTGGTGAAAAAGGCGGCGAGCAGCAAAGCCGCGGTCAAGCCCGCCAAAGCGAAGGCCGCAGCAGCCGTCGTGACTGCGCAGGCACCCAAGGCCATCACGTTTGTGATGCCCGCGGGCGCGCGCCTGGCCGAAAACGCCGAGCTGCCCGACGTTTTCACTGGCCGGATTAAGGCCTCAGTCGTGTTCGACGTGCCGATGGTACTCACCGGCACGAGCCACGCCAACCCAGCCAATGTCGGCGCCGACAACGGGCCCAAGGGCAGCATGGGTTGGGTGCTCGGCAACGCACACACAAAACAAGACGGTGCCTGGCTCGTGAGCGACGCACAGGTCGGCGCGCTGAAAGACAAGTTGCGGCCGATGCTTGAGCGCATCGTCACCGCCAACGGCGGCGGCGTCGGTGGCACCGCCACCATCACGCTCCCCGAAGGCTTTCGCGACGCATTGGGTGGACTCG
>JAYTVG010000264.1:0-6601 GCA_043744135.1 Deltaproteobacteria bacterium
CCTTCGAGATGCCAAAGTCCGTGATCTTCACCGCGCCGTCCGTCGAGATCAGGATGTTGTGCGGTGAAATGTCTCTGTGAACAACGCCGATGACGGCACCGTTTTCGTCGCGACACGTGTGCGCGGCGTGCAGGCCGGCAGCGACGTCAGCGACGAGACGACACGCGATACCGAGCGGCAACGGTCGCTTCAGACGACGCGCAGCGCGCACGACGACGGCGAGATCCCAGCCCTTCACGTACTCCATCGCGATGAAGTACTGGCCCTCCTCGACCCCGAGGTCGAAGATCTGCACCACGTTTGGATGTGAGATGCGCGCAGCAACCCGCGCTTCTTGCAAAAACATCTGCACGAACTCATCACGGCCGCTGAGCGGCGGCAAAATGCGCTTGAGCACGACGCGTTTTTCGAAACCCTGAATGCCTTTTTGCCGTGCGAGAAAAATCTCGGCCATGCCGCCGTGGCCGATGCGGCGCAGCAACTCATAGTTGCCGGTGCCACCCTTCATCACCGTGGGGTCGGTGCGCTGCCTGCTGGTCGCTTGGCGATAGCCAGGCGGGCGCGCATCCAAATAGGCCTCGACGTCGTGCGGGATGTTTGTGCACCGCACGGCGCTACAGATGGCGCGAATCTCAGGGTTCACAACGCCAGCGAGTTGCCCAAAGCACGTCTCGCACAAACAACGCGCGTCTTGGCCATTGAGCCACGCGACCAGGTCCGCGGCTGCCAGTTCCCCTCGGCGCACGCCGTCGCAGGCGCTGCAGTGCCCGTCGAGGAGGATCGACACCAAGCTTTGCTCAAACACGGCAGTGCTGCCGTCAAACAAGGTCTCGACGAACTTGGTCGGCACGCGCGCAAAAAACGGTGTCAGCTCGTTGGCGGCCATCAGGGGTCGCAAAATCTCTGCGCCCTCGCGATCGAGCTCGGTGACGCCCGACATCTCGATGACCGTGGAGCCCTGCACGCCATCGATGACCCGTTTGAGGCGAGCGCGCTTGTCGACGGCGCCCGACAGCCACAGTCCGGTGACAGCGGTGTCGACCTCTTTGTCGAGGCGAAACGGCAGCCGCGCAGCGTCAAGATGGCCGGCGATGATGCGCGCTGCGGCCTCGGGCACGATCGGCGGGCCTTGGCTACGCACGAATGAAAAGTAGTTCTCGGGGAGGTCGTCGAACTCGGCGTCGCGATCGCACGTCGGGCACTTGACCTTCGCTTGCTCGTCCACCGTCGCTTGCGCATAGTTCAGCCGCAAGTCGAGCAGCTGATCGAATTCCGCGCCGCAGCTCTCGCAGACGTAGGGCAAAAACAGCGAGATGATTTGGCCGCGCCGGCCGAAATCCGCGACGCTGTTGAACTGCGCGACAGCGATCGGGCGGCAGTTGATGAAGCCGACGTACTCCGACGGTGCTGCCGCGACTGCGCGCGTCCACTCACGCACCCCAAACGAGGTGATGCGATCGACGCCCCCCATATCAATAACGAGAGTCCGTGCGACGTTGGCGAGCGGCGCTGCTTCGGCGAGGTCTTGGTCGATCGAGCCCACGACACGCACGAGGGTCGCATCGCCGCCGATGACCCTCTCCACGTGCAGTTTTGGCTTCGACTGGCCCATCCGTTTCCGTCCGTGTCTTGTGCCGCACCCTCGCCGGTCGGCAGTTCACCAACCGCGTCGATCCTCAATGACGTTGACCCCGTTACCGAAGGCTATTTCACCGGCGCGACCAGATCCAACAAGCGACCGGCAGCGCATCATTTCGTGAAGATGTCTTCCGAAAGCAGCGCGGTGACAACGAAGTTGGGGATGTCTACCAGGTTGCTGATGCGCAGGTCGGCGGCGACGCTACAAATCACGTACGCTTGCTCCCTTGAAAAGCCGCGCTCACCGAGCAGATCCATCATCTGCAACAGTGCGTTGCGCGCGGCGAGGCTGAGATCGCCCATGTGTTGCTTGCCTTCGTGGTCGATCGGCATACCCATCGTCGCGGTCATGCGTTCGGGTGCTGCGAAGCGCGGTTCAGCAAAATACGTCTCGCGGGTGAAGTAGGGCGAGCGGATCTTGCGTCGGTCCGCATCCCCCTTGTGGACCTTGAAGCGCACAACCGCGGTGCCCGACATCTCGATTGCGGTCAGGCAGACCTCGCCGTCGCCTTGCGTAAAGTGCGCGTCCCCGGTTGAAAACAGCGCGCCTTGCATGCCAACCGGCAGAAACAACTTCGCGCCCTTGGTGAGCTGCTTGGTGTCGAGGTTGCCACCGTTTTCACGCGGCGGCATGGTGCGCAAGCCCGCCGTTGCGGGCGCGCCGCCTGCGGGCACCGCGTGGCCTGGGTCGGGAGGAAACGCCATGCCGCCGCGCGCGTTGAGGTCGTTTTCGCGACGCGTCCAGGCCTCGAGCTGGGCCTGTGAGGGCGCGACGCCAGAGACTCCCATAAACGGCGCACCCGGCAGCCGCACACCGGGGATCTGCTTCGACGTCGCCCAGCCGTCAGCGAGGTCCCAGTGGGCGATATACGGCGTCTTCATGACATCAGCGAGGAAGCCCAGGCCGGGGAAGATGCACGAAAACCCCCACTTCGCGGGCATGATGTCGAGGAACTCCACCTCGAGCAGATCGCCGGGCGCCGCGCCCTTGACGTGGATGGGACCGGTGAGTGGGTGCAGCGCGCCAATCGGAAAGGTCGCAAAGTCAGCGATGGTCGTGTTGGGGTTGATGTAGCCGTCGGCGGAGTCGCGCGTGTCGATGCCGACCTCTTCGCCCTCGTTGACCTCGAGCTTGGCCTCGATGTCGGGATGCCAGCGGTTGTGTCCGCAATGCGGCTCGTCGCAAAGGTGCTTGCTGCGGTCGATCTTGATGGTCTTGAGCATCGTCGGTCTCCTGGGTCAGCCTCACAACGGAGGCCAACTACGCTAAGGTGAGTTGGTGGGCGGATCAATCCGAAAAATTTCCGCGCAACACAACAGCATGCACACGATCGTGGGTCTCCCAACAGAAGCGAGCAGCAGATGCGAGTGACGCTCACAAACGGCAAAGACGGCGAGCTTGCAAACGACGCCGTCGAAAAGCTGCGCGCCAACTTTCGTGGCGACGTCTTGGTCGCGGGTGTGCCTGGCTACGACGAAAGCCGCAGGCTCTTTAACGCAGCCATCGATCGCAAACCCGCGCTGGTGGCGCGCTGCCACAGCGTCGCCGACGTGCTCGGCGCGGTACAGCTCGCGCGCCAAAACGACGTGCTCGTGTCGGTGCGCGGCGGCGGCTGCGATGTGGCTGGCACCGCGCTCGCGGAGGGCGGCTTCGTCATCGACCTCAGCCGTATGACGTCCGTTCACGTCAGCGCCGGCAAAAAAAGCGCGCGCGTGCAAGCGGGCGCGACCTGGGCCGGCGTCGACCGCGAGACGCATCCGTTTGGGCTCGCGGTGCCCGGTGGCTCGGTCGCGAAAGTGGGCGTGGCGGGCTTCACGCTGGGTGGCGGCATCGGTTATTTGTCGCGCAGTTACGGCCTAGCGTGCGACAACTTGCTGTCCGTTGACGTCGTCACCGCGGAGGGCAAGCTGATTACCGCGAGCCCAAGCGAGCACGCAGAGTTATTTTGGGGGCTGCGTGGTGGCGGCGGCAACTTCGGCGTCGTCACGTCGTTTGAGTTTCAGCTCCACGACGTCAAGCCGATGCTCGGCGGCATGGCGGTGTTCCCACTCAAACAGGGCCGCGAGGTGTTGGAGGCGTACCGCAAACTGACGCAAACGGCACCCGACGGGCTGTGCGCGTACGCGGCGCTCGTCGTTCATCCAGAGGCCGGTCCGGTCGTCGCCGTCGCCGGTTGTTTTAACGGCAACGCCGTGCAGGGCACTGAACTGTTCGCCCCCGTGCGTGCGCTGCGTCCGATGGTCGATGCGTTTCGCCCGCTTAACTATGTCGAGCTGCAAGGCATGCTCGATCCGGGCGCGCCTGCAGGTTTTTATCACTCGTGGCGCTCGAGCTTCATGCAAAGCATCAGCGACAAATCGATCGCCGTGATGCTCGATCAGTTCGCGCTCGCGCCCGGCCTCGGTTGCCAAGTGCTGATCGAACAACTGGGCGGAGCCATCGCGCGGACCGGCCGCGACCAAAGCGCGTATTGCCACCGCGAAGCCGCGTTCAGCTTGCTGGTGATGGGCGCCGCGGCGGACGCGGTCGCGCACAAGTCGGCCGCCAGCTGGGCGACCCAGACGTGGGAGGCGCTGCGTCCGTTGTCGGCCGAGGGCGTGTACGTCAACTATCTGAGCCACGGTGCGCAAGAAGCCACGCCCGAGCGGCTGCGCGCCGTGTACGACGCGCCGACCATGAAGCGCCTCGCAGCGCTCAAGCACAAATACGATCCCACCAACTTCTTTCGACACAACCACAACATCAAACCGGCGGCCGAGCTCGAAGTCACGACGAGCAGGCAAACGGGAATTGAAGACGATGTCCGTCGACAACTGGAGGCGCTGTCGACCCGCTTTAACGCGCTAGAGGATCGCATCAACGAACTCGAGTTCGAAGCGACGCTGACCGACAAGGGCAAAAAGAAGGCCGTGACTTGAGCGCAGCAGCCGCCTTCGCGCGCATTTTGCCGTGCGACGTCGCCGTTGCTGCGGGCGTGCCTTGCGACGACGATGATGCGTTGTTTGCGAGTGAGCGCCAAGCCGTTTTGCATGCGGTCGCTGCGCGCCGTCGGGAATTTACCGCGGGTCGTTTGTGTGCGCGCGCCGCGTTAAAAAAGCTCGGCACCGCGGCCGTCGCGATTCCGACCCTAAGACGCGCCCCGCTGTGGCCCGCCGGCGTCGTCGGCAGCATCTCGCACGTCGACACATGCGTGGTCGCCGCGGTCGCGCGCAGCGCCGACTACCGTGCGCTTGGTGTCGATGTCGAGCTCGATGTGCCGCTGTGCGACAAGGTCTGGTCGCTGGTGTGCACGGCGCGCGAGATTGCATGCTTGCTCATGTTGCCGGCGGGTGAGCGTGGTCGGTGCGCGAAGCTGCTGTTCAGCGTCAAGGAGTGCTTTTACAAATGCCAAGACGCTTGTGTTCAAACCACGCTCGACTTTGTCGACATCGAAGTGACGTTGCTCGCGGAGGATTCTTTCCTGGCTGTCGCGAGCGAGAGCCGCGCGCTTGGGCGCTGGTCGCGCGTTGGCGGGCACGTGTTCACAGCGATCGCACCGCAGCGTGCAAAAAACGGCACGCCCGTGCGGCTAACTCAACGAGGTTGAGCAGCGAATGCAGTAATTCAACGACCTTGTGCGATGAACGGTGAATTTTTGGGGTAACCTCGGTCACCTCGGCTGCGATGGAGTTTCGCATGGTAGTGGACTTCGCATGGTAGTGGACACAGTGGTCGCCAGCCTCGCGCAGCGCATCCTCACGCTTGAGTCGAAGGTACCAAGCCTCGATGGGACAGTGGCGACGGACCCGGAGTGGTTCGGCTTGATTGTCGAGTTGTGGGCGCGGCTGCGCAACAGCAGCGAGACGCGGCGCAACTTTCGGCTACCGGCCATCGCAAGCATCGTGTTGCGTGGTGATGGGCACGCGACCACCGCCGACGTTGTCGACGTTAGCCACACGGGACTGCGCATTAGTGGTCGGTTGCCGTTTTTGCGTCCCGGCTTTCGCGTCACGTGGATCGCCGCAGGTGCAGGCGCCGACACCTTCACGCTCGACGTCCCGTGCATCGTGATTTGGTGTGAGCGCAGCGCCGGCGCGTCAAAGACGGCCCACTACGGCGCCGGGCTCGAGTTCGTGCATACCGAACGCATGACGTGGGGGAAGGGTTTCTTTCTTTGGTACTACCGCGTCTACCGCGACTTCTTGCAGGGCCTCGCCGCCAACAAGCGTCCCAGCGGCCGTAGCCCCGCTGTGCGCGCGGCGACAGCGACGCCTCGTGCTAAAACGCGCGCCGCTCAAACGGGCGGAAAAAAAGCGCGCACCACAACAGCGAGCACGCAGCCCAAGGGAGCCGCCAACGAGCGTGCACGCACAACCGGCACGATCGCTGCAAAAGCTCCCGGCGCGAGCGCGAAGCGCACGAAAGCCACCGCCGCGAAAGCGACCCACGCTAAGCGCACCAAACCGAGCAAGCCGCGCACGCGTTGACCACGACGCTTGCGGGCGTGCAAGGATCGCTGATGGATTTTGCGTGGTCAAAAGTGCAGATCGATCTGTACAACAATGCGCTGGCGTTTTGCCGCGAGCGTCTCAACGCATCCGTGCAGGAGCGCGAGCGCGAGCATCGCTTCGGCGCGGTTGAGTGGCACCACTGCGCCGCGTTTGGCCTGCTGCGCCTCAACGTCGCTGAGGTCGATGGCGGCATGGGCCTGGGCTCGCTCGACACCGCGCGCATGTTCGAGGCATTTGGGCGCGGCTGCGAGGACACCGGCTTGGTGTTTGCGGTCGCCGCGCATTTGTTCGCGTGCGTCTCACCCGTCGCCGAGCACGGCAGTGATGAACTCAAGGCGCGCCTGCTGCCCGGCCTCATAGACGGTAGCGTCATCGCGGGCAACGCCATCACCGAAGCGCACGCGGGCTCCGACGTGTTCGCGCTGCAATGCCGCGCGGTCATCGACGGCGACGACTACGTCATCACTGGTGA
>JAYTVG010000265.1:0-6572 GCA_043744135.1 Deltaproteobacteria bacterium
GAGCTGACCGTAGAAGCCAAAGTGCCAGAGCATGAGCTGTCGCGCCTCATCGGGACACCAAATGCCGTCATCTCCGTCGACGCCTTCCGCAACAAGTACTTTGACGCGCGATTGGTCGCGCAAGCGGAAGTGGTGGACGAGACCACGCGCTCCACCAAGGTTGTCTTCTCCGTGGACAACAAAGAGCAGCTTTTGAAGCTCGGCATGTTCGCGCGTGTGCAAATCGGCGCCGGCGAAAACCAAGAAGGCGTCGCCGTCCCCGACGCCGCCATCCTCGACGTCGATGGCCGCCAAGTCGTTTACGTGCACACAGCACCAGAGCAGTTTGAGCAACGCGAGATTGCTGTTGGGCGTCGCGACGGCGACATGGTGGAAGTCGTGCAAGGTTTGACAGCCGGCGAACGCGTCGTCGTCGTCGGCGCGTACTCGTTGCGCAATGCGCCTGCGGCCAAGTGACGCCATGCTCAATCGCGTCATCCTCTTTTCGTTGAAGAACCGCCTGCTTGTGATCGCCGGTGCGGCGCTTGTTTGCGTGTACGGCGCCTTCGTCCTCACACAGCTCCCCGTCGACGTGTTTCCCGATCTGAACCGCCCCACAGTGACGGTGATGGCGGAGGCAGGCGGGCTGTCGCCCGAAGAAGTGGAAGCGCTCGTCACAGCACCGCTCGAGCAAGCAATGAACGGCGCCCCCGGCGTCGTGCGTGTGCGCTCAACTTCAGGCGTTGGTCTTTCCATCGTCTATGTGGAGTTTGGTTGGGACACGGAAATCTATCGAGACCGACAGCTCGTCGCCGAGCGCCTGCAGGGCGCCAAGGAGCGCCTGCCCGCGAGCGTGACGCCACAGATGGGACCGGTCACGTCCATCATGGGTGAGATCTTGTTGGTGGGCTTGTCGTCAAAAAGCGGCGCGTCGTCGCCGCTCGACATCCGCTCCGCTGCTGACTGGGTCGTGCGTCCGCGCTTACTGGCGATTCCGGGCGTCTCGCAGGTCATTCCCATCGGCGGCGGCGTCAAGCAGCTGCAAGTGCTGGTGCGACCCGAGCGGCTGCTTGCCTATGGCCTCACCCTCGACGATGTCGAGCGCGCCGCGGCGCAAACCCAGGGCAACACCACGGGCGGATTTTTACAGCGCAAGAGCCAGGAATATCTCGTGCGAAACGTCGCGCGCACGGCCTCGCTCGAGGAATTTCGCAACACGGCGGTGGCGCTGCGCGACGGAGTGCCGCTTCGCCTCGGCGACGTCGCCGACGTGCAGTTCGGACCGGCTCTCAAAAGAGGCGAAGCGGGCGTGAACGGCAAACCCGCCGTGGTCGTCTCCATTCAAAAGCAACCCGGCGCATCCACCACCGATCTCACGGAGCAGATCGAGACGGCGCTCAGTGAGCTAAAAAAAAGCCTGCCACCCGACGTCGAGGTCGTAGAGCTGTTTCGGCAGGCGACGTTCATCGAGACCGCAATTCACAATGTGCAGGTGGCATTGCGCGACGGCGCCATCTTGGTGGTCATCGTGCTCGTGTTGTTCTTGGTGAACGTGCGCACCACGCTCATCACGCTGACGGCCATTCCCCTGTCGCTGTTGGTGACTGCGCTCGTGTTTCACGCGCTCGGTCTGTCCATCAACACCATGACGCTTGGTGGACTGGCGGTGGCCATCGGCGAGCTGGTCGACGACGCCATCGTCGACGTGGAGAACGTCTTCCGCCGTTTGAAGGAGAATGCTGCGGCCGCATTGCCAAAGCCGATGCTCGGCGTCGTCTACGAAGCATCCAAGGAAGTGCGCAACTCGATCGTGTTCGCCACCATCTTGGTCGTGCTCGTTTTCATTCCGCTTTTCGCCATGGGTGGCATCGAGGGTCGCCTGTTTGTGCCACTGGGCATCGCGTACATCGTGTCGATCGTCGCATCGCTCGTGGTCTCTCTTACCGTAACGCCGGCGCTGTGTTCGCTTTTGCTGCCGAATGCCAAAGCGACTGTGCGCGACCACGACGGCGCGCTCGTGCGCTTTTTGAAAGCGCGCCAACAGCGGGTGTTGAACGTGGCGCTACAGCGGCCATTGCCGATTTGGATTTTCGCCGGCGCCTTCGCCGGCGTCGCCGTCTTGTCACTGCCCTTTCTCGGCAAGGAGTTCTTGCCGAAGTTCAACGAGGGCACGGCTACGGTGAATGTGCTCGCCGCGCCCGGCACGAGCTTGGAGGAATCCAACCGCTTGGGCACGTTGGCAGAGGAATTGATCGGCTCCGTCCCCGAGGTGAAAAGGACCGGCCGCCGCACGGGCCGCGCCGAGCTGGATGAGCACGCGGAGGGTGTTCACTACGGCGAAATCGACGTCGACTTCTACGGCGAGGATGAGGCAAGCCCAGCAACGAAGGGACAAGCGCCGCGTGCGCGACCCGCGGTGTTGGCAGACATTCGCGAGAAGCTCGCGCTCGTTGCGGGTGTGAGCATCAGCGTTGGTCAACCCATCTCGCATCGCCTCGATCATCTGCTCTCCGGTGTGCGTGCGCAGATCGTCGTGAAGATTTTCGGCCCAGATTTGGCGGTGCTGCGCAGCCAAGCCGCGGACGTGCAAAGTGCGATGAGCAAGATCAATGGCGTCGTTGATTTGCAGATCGAAAAACAGGTGCTCATCCCGCAGGTCCGTGTGCAGGTGGATCGAGACAAAGCCTTGCGTTTGGGCATCGCTCCGGGTGCGTTGACACAGCTATTGGAGCGGGCGCTTGGTGGCTCCGTCGTCTCGCAAGTCATGGACGGGCAACGCCGCTATGATGTCGTCGTCCGCTACGCCGACGACGCGCGCATCTCCTTGGAACAAATCAAATCCGCGCTCATCGATGTGCCCGGTGGCCAGAAGGTGCCGCTGTCCGCACTGGCGGATGTGGTGGAAGACCGCGGCCCCAACCAGATTGTCCACGACAACGCGGCGCGCCGCATCGTGGTGAGCGCCAACGCGCAAGGCCGCGACCTCGGTTCCGTCGTCGCCGACGTCCGCGCCGCCGTCGACGGCCTCAAACGACCCGAGGGCGTCTACGTCACCTACGAAGGGCAGTTTGAAAGCCAACAAGCCGCCACACGTACCATTGGGCTTTTGTCGATCATCGCGCTCATCGGCATGGTCCTCGTGCTGTTCTCGCACTGGAAGAGCATGCGCCTGGTGTGGCAGGTGCTCTTGAACATTCCGCTGGCGCTGATTGGCAGCGTGGCCGCGCTGTGGATCACGGGCCTGCCGTTTTCGGTGGCGACGTTGGTCGGCTTCATCACGCTGTGCGGCATCGCCTCGCGCAACACCATCATGATGATCGATCGCTACATCCACCTCGTGCAGCGTGAGGGCGCGGTGTTCTCGCGCGAGATGGTGGTCAAGGGGTCGCTCGATCGCTTGGTGCCGGTGTTGATGACGGCGTTGACCGCGGGCTTGGCTCTCATTCCACTGGCACTTGCGTCGGGCGCCCCCGGCAAAGAGATTTTGCACCCTGTCGCCGTCGTCATTTTGGGCGGACTCTTGTCGTCCACATTGCTCGATTTGGTCGTCACGCCGAGCGTGTTCCTGCGCTTTGGTGGCGCGGCGCTCGACAGAATCATTCACCGCGATCTTTCGTCTGAAACATCGATGACGACGTTGTCGTCGACTAACGCAAAAGTAGAATTGGAGAGTTTATGAACAGGAATATTCGTCAAGGTCTGTGGGTTGCGATCATGGTGGTCGGCACTGCCGCGAGCGCGGGTGCGCACGAGGGACACGAGCACGCTGCTCCGCCACCGGCGGCGCCGTCACACGGCCACGCGGACCACGCGGACCACGCGAACCACGAGGATCACGATCACCCGTCGCCGCACGGAGGCATTGTGGCCACCGTCGATAGGGACACGCACATGGAGGCGCTGTTCACCGACGCAGAAGTCTCTGTGTGGTTTTACGACGCGGAGATGAAGCCGCTTGCGCCGCCGACGGATGCCAAAGCGACCCTCGTCGTCGGCAAGGACGTCAAAAAAATGGAGCTGCCCGTCATGAAGAACCCCGATGGCACGCTCGCAGATCACCTCCTGGTGGCGCTTGCGTCGAAAGCCGATCAGAAGATCACCGTCGTCGTGCAGGCCACCGTTGCCGGCAAATCCCGCTCCGGCCGCATCGAGCGTGCGGCGATCACGCACGCGCCGGTGACGATGACTCCCGCGCCCGCCGCACCTGTACTGCCCGCGACGCCACCGTCGCCCGCGGTGCCGCAATGAACGCCTGCAAATCATCACTGCTCATCGTCGTCGGCGTCGGCGCGTTGTTCGCTGCGAGCGCGTTCGCACACTCCGAGAAGGCGATGCCGGCGCCTACGGCCAAGACGAGTGCGGCGCAGGCGACGACGTATTCGTGTCCCATGCATCCCGACGTTGTGTCGAACGCGCCCGGAAAATGTCCCAAGTGCGGCATGGACCTGGAAACGAAGCCAACTGCAATGACCTTTGCCGTGACGCGCAACCAAAATTCGGTCGCGGACTTGCAACCGTACCTGGGTGCAATGGGCCATCTGGTCATTGTCAAGGACGACGTCAAAACCTATTTGCATGCGCACCCAGAGGAGCACGCAGGCGCCGGCGCCGGCGTCGTGTCTTTCATGACCACCTTCCCATCGCCGGGCACCTACAAGGCGTGGGCGCAATTTCAGCGAGGCGGCAAACCCATCATCGCGGACTTTGTCTTGCGCGTCCGCGCAGGGACAGACACTTCGCCACCCATGGACATGTCGCATGGCGAACACGCTCATTGAATGTGCCCGCATGCATGGCAAAACAACAAGCATGGGCCTTCCGCGTCTTTTGTCCGCGCTTGCGTGCATCGCCTCGATGACGTCGGCGGCAGTGGCGTCAGCGAGGTCGACTTACCCAGGCCGTATCCCCAATGGCACGGCCGCTGACGAGCAACGCGGTGGCTGCATCACGTGCCACGAAAGTGCGCTCGGCGGCGACGCGCGCAACGTATTTGGCGTCGACGTCGACGGCACGTTGTCAGGTGGCCTGCCGGATTGGGCAGCGTTGTGCGGCATCGACAGCGACGACGATGGCCAGAGCAACGGTCAAGAGCTGGGCGATCCCCAATGCGTGTGGACCCTCGGAGCCGCCCCAGCGCGCACGGCGAACATCAGCCGCCCAGGGGATGCGTCAACCAAATCGGCCGACCCGTCGGGCGTCGACGAAGCTTCATCCCCCGGAGGCGGGGACGGCGGCGACGACGGTCCACAAGGTTGTACCGCGGGCCGTGCGACCCCGACGTTCGGCTTCGCCGCATTGGTGCTGCTCAGCGGGCGACGGCGTCGCGGAGCACCGAGGATGTAACCGAAGAAGTCACGCAGGCAGCACAGTCTTCCCGCGCTACACTGCGGCAGTAGGGTGAGTTTAATGACGCGAATTTGGTGGTTACTTTCAGCGACGGTCCTGTTTGAGGCTTGCGCACCTCCGTCTGCGGTTGCGAACATCAGCACGCCGTCCATCGAACTGATGGATGTGTCGCCCATTTGGCCATTGCCCGAAGCGGATGTCCCTTCGCAGGAAAGTTTCCTCCGAGCGACCGACGACGCCGGCCACGGCAAGTTGCTCTCTCGGGAGTTGTTTGATTCCTTGCAAGCGTTGACGCGAACCGACGAACCCGACGCGCTGTACGCGAACCTCGTGGTCACTGGTGCGCGGCTTGACCCGTGTTTCTTGGACGGACCCGGTGACCCGCCATGCCAGCCGCAAATCCGCGTCGTGTTGCAGGCGGTCTTGCCGCCGCTCGACGACGCAGGCGCTGAGCTGGAAGCGCGCGACGCGTCCATCCATCTGTTTTTGGCCACCGACGACGAAGACGAAGTCGACCAGCTCGCGGCAGAGCTGGCGCGCGCACGCGACGACGCCGGCATCGACGGCGCCGTACCGCTCGACGTGCATCCGATGTTGGCAGACGACGCTGGACGCACGCGCATCAAAGAGCTGTTGCTGCCGCACCTCGGTGATGAACGGTTGTCACGCGTGACATCCCTCGGGGTGCACGCGAGCAACGAAGCGTGGACGTTTTCTGGCGGCCTGTCCGCCGGCGTCGACTTCGAAGAGCACCTGCTTTCGGATGGTGGAGACGGTCCGATTCATGCGAGCGTGACGCCGGCGCTGGTCGGCGACGACGACATCACGCTGCTGTTGGACGACGCGACCGCGCAAGCCGCGACCGTGCAGGAACGACAGGGTGCGTACGACGCCGCGGCGCGCATCGAGCAACCTGCGTTGCACAACCCGGGCACCACGAGCTGCGTGAGTTGTCATATGGCCGCCGTGGTGCGCGTCTCCGCAGAGGCAAGAGAGACGTTGGTCCCAAGCCCGGATGCTTACACGTCCGACCGCCACGATTTAACGTCGCCGTCGACGTTCACCGACACACAGCTCGTCCATATTCTTGGCTATCGCTTCCGCACGCTCGCGGTCGCGCCGCGCGTCATCCACGAATCCGCTGAAAGCGCCGACCGCATCGACGCTGTCTTTCATCCCTAACGTTCATCGAGGTCCGCAATGATTGAATTTTTCGCCGCTGTTGTTCTTTTAACTGCCTCTGCCGC
>JAYTVG010000266.1:0-6558 GCA_043744135.1 Deltaproteobacteria bacterium
CCACCCGCCCCGCTGCAAACCCGTTCATCGGCATCGCGACAAACCCGCAGGAGTCAAATCCATTTGCGCCTGCGCCCACCGCCGCCGGCCCGTTCGCGCACGCCAACAGCGCGGCCCCCACAGCCGGCGACCCTTTTGGCCCCGGGCGCGCGAACCCCTTTTCGGCGTTATCCGCGCCAGCTCCCGTGAGCGCCTTGGATGGCGCGCCGGTGATGGACAGCGCACCGTCGCCGTTTGGCGCGCGCTCGCCGTTTGGCGCAGCAGCGACACCGTTCGCTGCGGCATCGCCGTTTGCGGCTGCGCCGGCTGCCAGAAACGATCCGTTTGCGACGCTAGGGCTTGAGCCGACGCGGCCAAATGCCGCGAGCGCGTTTAGCGCCGGCGCGTTTTCGGTGTCGACGACGGCGCCACCGACAAGCCCGTTTGCGGCGGCGACGCCCCCGGGCTTTTCGCCGCCGGGCTTTTCACCCCCGGGCTTTTCACCGCCGGGCTTTTCGCTGCCGGGCTCTTCGCCGCCAGCGTTTTCGCCATCAGCGTTTGCTCCGTCGTCGCCGCCGGTCCCGTCGCCGTCAGGTTTTTCACCGTCGCACGGGGGCGGCGTGCCGAAGGCGGCCGAGCGCGATCCGTTCGCGGACCTGGTCGCCGCGCCCTCCCCGCGCGGCGACGCTTTTTCCTCGGCGCTCGCGAGCGCAGGCCCGTTAACGGCGCTGGGTCTGCCTGCAGTTAAGCTGGACGATCCGTTTGGTGACCTGGACTTCAAGGCGCCGTTGCCGTCGAGCACGCCATTTTTCGCGGACGACCGTCCGGCAACCGGCGCGGCTGCGATAGCGCCAGCGTTGGCACCAGCAGCGCGCACGGTACCGCCCCCTGCGCCAACACAGCAGTGGCGTGTCAAAACCCGCGGTGGGCTCGATACCCAAACCGGCTTGTCTGGCGTGCTCGAAATGATTCGCTCAGGCGCCGTCACCGCGGTCGATGAAGCGGCACCCCTCGACGAAGCGCTGCGGCCGGTCGGCTCCCAGCCGGCGCTGGTCACGGCGCTGGGCACGCAGTCGGCGCCGCGGGCACCACGCGCGGCCGGAGCGCGGCGCGGCATTCACATCCCGAAAGCTGCCGCTTGGTTGCTGCTGCCTGTCGTCCTCGGCGGCTCGGCGTACGCGCTGCACTCCCTCAAGCCCGAGCTCTTTGAGCGACGCTCAGAAGCGGGCGAAAACCCGCTGCGGCGCGCGCGACCGGTGTGGCAAAAACAATTCCCCGACGTCGGTGGAACGTTTGCGGAACATCTTACGCTTGGCCGCGCGCAGATGGGTCTCGATACCGCGAGCGGCTACCGCAAAGCTGACGAGGAGCTGCGGCGCGCGCTGTTGCAGGATGTCGGCGACCTCACAGCCATGGCGCTGTACGTGGAAAACTTCACGAATTTGCCCGCCATTAAAAACGACATCGACGGCAATGCATTGGCGCAAGAAGCCGTGCAGTACTTGAACAAAAAGGCACCGGAGTCGCTCGATGTGCTGCGCGCGACTGGCGCGCTGAAGTTCGCCCAAGGCGACGTCGACGGTGCGACGCGGGTTTTGCAGCAGGCGCACACACTCGCTCCCGATGACGTGACGACGTCGCTGTATTTGGCGCGCGCTCAGATCGAGCGCAGCCCGAAGGATGCGCTTGAGCTTGTGCAGCGTGCGGTGAAGGCCAAGAGTCCTGACAATAAACTGGCTCTCGTCATCGAGGGTGCGGCGCACATGCGTCTGGGCGATGTCAAAGAAGCGCGCGACGCATTCAACGCACGCCTCGCCACCGATCCGCAAAACACCAGCGCGCTGCGGGAGCTCGCGCGTTTGGAGTTCGACGTGTCCAAACCGGAAGAGGCGATAGCGAACCTCACCCGCTTGGTGGACGAAGAGGAGCGCGACGTCGATGCGCACTTGATGCGCGCGAAGATCGCCTACCAATCCACTGGGGTCGCCGACGGCCTCAAGCGCGCCGACGCGTATCTGACGGATTTGCTCACCAAATACGACGCCGGCCTGGGCGACTTGTTGCTGCCGGTGTTGACGCACGCTGCGTTTGTGAAATCTCAGCTCGGCGACCTCGACAAGGCGCAAGCCACTGCAGAGCGAGCGCGCGCTACGCAGCCCGACTACGCGCCGGCGTTGTTCGTGTTGGGAGGCGTGTTGCGGCTCAAAGGTGACCTCGCGGGTGCACGCAAAGTCCTCGAGCAAGCGGTGCAAGCCGCCAAGGTGAGTCCGTCGGATTCGTACTACGTGCCGACGGTGCGCGCGGCCTTGGCGAGCGTCATGGACGCAGCCGGCGATCAAGCGGGGGCGGCGCGCGCGTTTGAAGAAGTGCTCGCGGAAGATCCGCGCTACCGCCGGGGCTACTACGGTCTGGCAGCGCTGTACGCGAGCTCCAACAAGGCGACGCCCGCGATGACGCTGATGCGCCGCTCGTTACAGCTCGACCCGAACCTTGAAGCCGATCGACCGCTGCTGACGGATTTTCCCACCGCCGACGGGGATTTTGCCGCCCTCGCAGAGCGTTTCAAAAACTTGACGGTCCCTAAAGACGATCCGTCACTCGGGGCTCTGATCGTGGCCGCCGAGGGGGTGGTGCGCTTTCACGCGGGACAGCGCGAGATAGCGCGCAAGTTGTTTGAGTCTGCGCTGCGTGAAGACCCGTACAACCACCCCGCGTTGTTGTACCTCGGTGTCAGCCAGCTTCAAGACGACCACGTCGCTGCGGCCAAAAAACTCCTGCGCACCGCGGCGGACAGCACCGCCAAGGGCCACGCCATCACGTCGCTGTATTTAGCGCGCGCGGAGATTCTCAGCGGGGAGGGGGAGCTGCCTGCGGCACGAAAACTGCTCGACACGTTGGTTGCCGAAGAGCCGGGGTTTGTGGCGGCGCGGTTTTCGCTCGCGGAGGTGATCCGGCTGCAAGGTGCCGCACCGCAAGCGCTCATCGAGCTAAAAAAGGCCGTCCAGGCCGACCCGGACTTCGCCCCGGCGAAGCGCGCATTGCTAAACTGAGCTGAAGTGCTGCGCGGGTGTTTGAGCGGACGCGCCAATTTGACGAGGACACGGCATATGAACGACGGCAGTGATGACGATGACGGCGAGCCAGATTCGCCGCGCGCAACCGCACCGAAAACCGGTCCCCGCCCGAGCGCACCCCGCGACAAGGCGATGTCGTTTTTGCAGCAAGCGCTCGGTCAACTCGACGACATCAAAGACGCCGTCGTGCGGACCGGCACCGCGGGCAAAAAGCAACTCGACGTGCAACTCCTGCAGCGGCAGCGCGAGCGCGTGCTTGCGCAGATCGGCGACGCTGTCGTGAAAGATGTCGAGGCCGGTGGCCACGCACCTGCAAGCCTCACCACACTGTTGGAGCGCGTGCGCGCGATTGACGACGACATCGGGCAAGCCCAACGCGAAGCCGCGAAACTTTGGGGCGGGCCGTCGTGAGGTGGGCGTGCATCGCTGCGCTGTTGTGCGCGACGGGCCTCGCATGCTCGCGCGAGCTGCCGTTGCCGCAGGTGGACGCCGTGACGGATGCGTTTGCCACCATCGCAGCGCCACCGTCTGAGCGCGTGGCAGCCGGTGACGCCAAACGCGGCGTCGGCTGGTACCCAAACGTCAGGGTTGACGCGCAAGATCGCGTTCACTTCGCTTGGACCGACGCCGATGTCGGCGACGTTTACTACGCCGTGAGCGCGCCGAACGCGAGCACACCACAACACGTCGAGCTCGTCGACGCACAAGGCGCGGCAGGGGGCTACGTCCGCTTAGCGCTCGCGCCCGGTGGCACTCCCATCATCTCTTACGTGCACCAAGACGAACGCACGCTGCGCGTCGCGCACCGCCCTGCCGACGTCGCGACAATGGGCGCTGCAGGTGCACAGGTGGACCTCGCGCCGCTCGACGCCACGCAGGCGCAAGCGCGCGCCAAAGGTTGGGTGACGGAGGAGGTCGCGTTCGGTGACGAAATCGGTACCGCCGCGACGTTGCACGTCGACGCCGCTGGCCGCCCGCACGTGCTGTACTACGCGCGCGGCGATCGCCTCAGATACGCCGGCCGACCCGCCGACCGACCGGCGTTTGGCGCGGGTGGGGTCGGGCATTGGGAGCGCCAAGACGTCGACGACAACGCGGGCCAATCGCCGATCCTGCGCACCGCGCTGAGCACCCTGCCCGACGGCACCGTGGTCGCTGCCTACGCGAACTGGCAAGTCGTCCACAGCCACCTGCGCCTGGCCGCGCGTCCACCGGGCGCCAAGACCTTCACGGTGAGCGCGGCCGTGCAGCCCGCCCGCGCCGGCATCGAAGGTGCCTGGGTGGGCCTGTTTGTCGACGGTGACGCGATGACGGTCCTCAGCACGCGCATGGATGACGGCGCGGTGTGGCTCGGGCAAACATCCGCGCACGCGCCGGCGCCGATCGAAGACCGCACCAAGCTCGCCCCCGCGCACGGGGCCACGGCCTTTGCGCGCGGCGCGGGCGGCACTTGGTGGATGTTGACGCGCGATCCGCAACCGCTCGGCGACGGCGCAGCGGGGCTGTACTTGGTGGAAGTGCGAAGCGGTGACCCAAAGCAAGCGCGCCGCACGCTGTTGGAACGCGGCACGCAAGATGATCCGTGGCTCGACGTCGCTGTGCGAGCAAATGGCGCGCCGGTGGCCGTGTGGTTTAGCGAGGACAGCAAATCGTTGCGCAGCTATGCTCCCTAACGCGCGCCGAACCTCTTGCATCGCAGCGCCGCCCGTGAAAGGAGGGGCGCGGCCGTGGGGTCATAGCTCAGTTGGGAGAGCGCATGAATGGCATTCATGAGGTCGTCGGTTCGATCCCGACTGGCTCCACCACGTCACACTTTTTTCGCGGATGATTTCGCAGCGGGTTCGCCCCGCTGCTTTTTTTCGCGGGCCCGCTGGGGGCTTTTTCAGTAGGGCTCCGCCCTACGACCCGCCACCGTGGGGGTCGTTTCTTTGTTGGGATGGCTTCGCTGAGCCGACCCGGCTCGCCGGGGCTTTTTTCGCGAGCCCGCCTTAGACGTCTCGGGTTTGGCCGATGATGCGCGCGTAAATCTGGTCCTGCCACTCGAGCATGGGCTTCAGGAGCTTCTCCATGCTGTCCACGCGCGACATGACCGCGCGCATGCGGTCGGCGTCTTCCGGCTTGACGGATGCGGGCGGCGCCTTGAGCAGCACCACCAAATGGCGCGTAGTATCGCTTTGACCCCGCGACAGCGCACGGCGGATCATCATGTGATCGTGCTTGGGCCCCGTCGGAGTGGCGTAGGGGTTGGCAGCTTCGGGCACCCCGAGCCGCAGCGACTCAGACGAGGTCGACGGCGAGATGAACTCGACGGGCGCGCGTTGTGCGATGGGCTGTACCGCTGCCCCGCTGAGTGCACCGACGCCGGTGGTGCCGCTGACCTTGTGGCCCTGGTGGACCTTCACTTCGTCGGCAGTCATGCCGGCCGCGGCCCCTGGCGACGTGCCTGATGGATTCACCCACGCGAAACGACGGACAGGGCGCTGCAGGTTGTTGTTTTGGTCGGCCACAGGTCACCCGATCGAAGAGGGCTATGATTTTGGGAGGGACATGAGGAGTATCGGTCATGCAACGCGATTGTGCACGCAGATCACAGGGACCCAATTGCGCTGCAATTCAAAGACCTTGGGAGGTGAACGATCGAATTCACCGACCTTGGGAGGTGAACAATCGAATTCGAAGATCTGAGGGTTCGCTGGTGCAGCGGGTCAAAAACCTGGGGATCAACGCTTGGTCGGCGGCGCCGCTGGGCCGGGCGTTGCTGTCGCGGTGGGTTTGCGCCCTTTCGCTGCACGCCGCGCGTCGGCTGCGTGTTGTTCTTTCTCTTTGAGCTCGTAGACAAAGTTCAGCACCTCGGCGACCGCTTGATACAGCTCCTCGGGAATCTCCTCGTTGAGGTCGAGCTTGTTGAGCGCTTGCGCGAGCGGCACGTTGCGCAAGATCGGTACACCGGCGTCGATCGCGATTTGCTTGATCGCCTCGGCGTTTTTGCGCATGCCCTTGGCGACGATGCGCGGTGCGCCGCCGCCCTCGCGGTCGTATTTGAGGGCGATCGCGATGTGCGTCGGGTTCACGACAACAGCATCGGCGTTTGCAACGTTTTGTTGACTGCCGTGCAAAATCAGCTCTTCCGCGAGCGCTTTGCGTTCAGCTTTTTGATGAGGGTCGCCTTCCGATTGTTTGTATTCTTGTTTGACGTCATATTTCGACATCATCATATCTTTATTAAAGATGTGACGCTGCCAAAAAAAGTCTGCAGATGCGATAATCACAAACAGCAATCCGACCCTCAGCGCGATGTCGTACATGATTTGGCCGCCGACGTAGACACCGGTCCACAGATCCAGCCTCGCGGAAAGAACGATTTCGCGCATGCCATTTTTGAGTGCGCCGTACGCGACCCAGCTGACCATGAGAAACTTCAAAAGCTGTTTCAGTGACTCCACCAACTTTTTTTTGGAGAAAAGATTTTTGAATCCCTCGACTGGGTTGAGCTTTTTGATGTCCG
>JAYTVG010000267.1:0-6549 GCA_043744135.1 Deltaproteobacteria bacterium
TGCACAATCACGGTGCCACCAGCACCGTTGTCATCGATGTTCGTGATGTTGAGTGTGACAACGACGGGACCTTGCCAGGTCGCGCCGTTTGACTGCCGAATGCGCGCGGCGTTGAGGTAGTCAAACGCGATCTGCTCGTTGCCGTCGATGAGCACAGCGATGCGGGGCGCGATCTGCATGCTGCGCGCGATGGTGGCGCTAAAGCTGCTCGTGGACTCATGCACCACCGTGTTGGCCTGTCCTGCCGCGGTCTCCTCCGCGCGAAACGCCGCGATCACCGGCGTTGCTGCGGCGATGTCGGCGCCGTCGACGATGAACGGACCGCCTGGATAGGTCTTGCTGGTGCCAGCGCCGGCGGCGCCAAACACGCGCGTGACCGCCGTGAAGTCGGCGCGCGACACGACGACGGAGCCGACGGTCGCAGCCGGATCGGGCTCGGTGCCGTCTGAGGGGTCAGCCTCGGCGGTTTCAATGATCGTGGTCGAGATAACGGTGCCGACGGTGTAGCCCGCGTCGTAGCTCGCGCCGGCACCGTTACTGCCGTTGACGGTGATGTGGTCGCCCACCGCGAGGCCGTGCGCCGCGGTGAAGGTGATGCGCACGAGGCTGGCGGCGTCAGCGTTGTCGTCGATGCTGCTGATGGTCAGCGTTGCGGACGCGGTCTTTGCCGGATCGACGGCCCACTGCACCGGCACGCCGCTTTCGAGCAGGCGATGCACCAAGCCGTAGCCGCGCACGATGCCGCTGGGCTGAAAGCCGTTGTCCATCGGGATGATGAGCGAGCCCGTCGCCAACGTCGCTGCAGCCTCGGCAGTGGACGGCGCGCCCGCTTGCAGCGCGGCGATGTCATCATCGGCACAGCCGATCGTGCTTAAAACCAAACTTGCGGCAAGAAATGAAAAACGGTTGAACATGCGCGTGACGGTACAACGGACGGTCGTGCCGATAAAATTTCGCACAGCTGTGAGTCACTTTGGCGCACGCAGTCTGTGCGAAGCAGCGCAATTCCTCGTCACGGACACTCGGCCGCGATCGGCGGCAGCGCGCGCCACCATGCGTGCGTTTTGGGCACGGTGGCGGCGCCGAGCTCGAGCGGTTGGCCGAGCAGCGGTGTGGCGATGGTGTCCGTCGCTGCCGCCAACGCCAGCAGCGCCTCGGGTGGCTGTGACCACGCGTGATAGGCGAGTTGAAACGTGCCCCAATGGATCGGCAGCAGCACGCGTGCGCGTACGTCGCGGTACGCGCCCATCGCACCCGCCGGTCCTAAATGCACATCCGGCCAGGTCACATCCGATTGGCCGATCTCGATCAGCGCCACGTCAAACGGCCCAAAGCGTCGACCGAGCGCTGCGTGCGCCGCGGTCTCACCGGTATCACCGCTGACAAACGCGCGGTGGGCGGGACCAAGGATGGACCACGAGGTCCACAGCGCGCCGATCCGCCCGGGCACGCCCCTGCCGTTAAAGTGCCGCGCTGGCGTCGACACCAACGACACGTTGGCGGTGATGTCGGCGGCTTGCCACCATTCGTGCTCGACGATCTGCGCCGCTGCCACACCCCAGCCCGCGAGATGCGCGCCGACGCCCAGCGGTACGTGAAACACGACGCCACTTTGGGCCAGCGCTATGATCGTGGCCATGTCGAGGTGGTCGTAGTGCTCGTGCGAGACCACCACGGCATCAAGGTGCGGCAGATCGGCCAGCGCTAGCGGCGGCGGGTGAAAGCGTTTGGGGCCCAGCCACGTCGAGGGCGAGGCGCGCGCGCTCCACATCGGATCGCTTAAAATCGTGGCGCCGTCGATCTCGATGAGCGCCGTCGAGTGGCCGAGCCAGGTCACGCGCAAGCCCGTCGTCGACGGCGTGGCCAAACGCGCGGCCGTGTCGGTGACCATCGGCAACGGGCATGTGGGCGCGCGCATTTCATCACCCAACAGCGCGTGCAGCGTTGACGCCAGCGGCGACGTCATCATCCTGATAGGCTCGTCGTTTACAAACGCGCCATCGTGAAACGCGTTGTTTGGCGCTCCCGCACGCATGCGCGCGAGTTGCACGTCGGTCGGCGCGCTGCCAAACGCGCTCAGCCCCGACGACGACGCGCAGGTCGCCGCCGTCAAGCCCAACAACACCACGCACAGCGCGCCGATGGCGATGCGCACGCGGCGCCAGCGCGGTCGCGTCATCGGTGCCGCCGGCGTCCCAGCGCCACCAACACCAGCGCGGCCGGTGCTATCAACGGTGCGTCGGTGCTCGTGCAGCCCCCGCAGCCCGTGCGCGCGGAATCTCCTGCGCTCGCATCTCCTTCGCCCTCTCCTTCTCCTTCGCCCTCTCCTTCTCCTTCGCCCTCTCCTTCTCCTTCTCCTTCTCCTTCTCCTTCTCCTTCTCCTTCGCCCTCTCCTTCGCCTTCGCCTTCGCCTTCTCCTTCGCCGGCAACGACGCCAAAAAACGCCAGGGCCCGCGCGCTGCTGCAGACACCGACGTCGACGATGAAGTCGTCGACGACGCCGCATCCCGCCGCGGGATCAATGGCTGTGCCGTGGTTCATGTCAGCGATGACGATGTGCTCCACCATTGCAACACCGTTCGCGCTTAACCAGCTGTGCGTGGTGACGCCCGCCGCCGTGGCCGTGGTGTCGCTGGCGATGGCTGCGCCTTGCACGCCCCGCCACTGCGTGGCGAGGTCGGTGGCGTTTTGGGGGTTGACGGTGGTGTCGTTGTCGCCGGTCCAGATCTGCACGCGGGGCCACGGCCCGCTGTGCGCGGTGGCGTCGGTGACGCGCGCAGTCCACTGTGCCTCCGTCAAGTCGCGTCCGGTATTTAAGCAAGAAAATGCGTCCAGCAGCGTGGTCGCGCAACCGTATGCGATGCCAGCGAACACGGCACCGGCGGCGAACACCTCGGGGTAGGTCGCGAGCATCACCGCCGTCATCGCGCCGCCCGACGACAACCCCGTCACAAAAATGCGCGACGCGTCGATGGTGTGGCGCTGTTGCATGGTGTCGACCATCTGCTTGAGCGACACGGCCTCGCCGCTGTCACGCGTCGCGTCGTCGGGTTCAAACCAGTTGAAGCACCGTTGCGCGTTGTTGGCGGTGCTGGTCTGCGCGCTCACGATGGCGAAGCCGTACGCGTCCGCGAGGTCCTCGAGCCCCACTTGCGTGGCGTACGTGTGGTCTTGCGAGCAACCATGCAGCACCAGCACGAGCGGCATCGGGCCGACGACGCCAGCGGGCACGTGCTCGAACATGCGCAGCGCTCCAGGGTTTGCGTCCACGCCGGCACCAAAAGCGCTGACCTCGGTGAAGGCAGCGTGCGCCTGCGCCGACGCCACAAGCGACATCACAATGGCGAAGCGACGGCGTGTCATGGCGTGGACGTAGCAGCGGGCGCGGTTGGGTGCGAGCAACTGTTGTGGGCCGGCACCGCGTGGGTCGGTGTGGTGCGCTCGGCGGGTGGCGCCCGATGGGTCGCGTGTTGTCATCGCCGCAGCGACGCGCCATGCGTGTGCGGTGTCCGTGCACACCCTCGTCGATCGGTTTTTTGCTGCGGACGGTCCGCTCGCCAAGCGCTTGCCGGGCTACGCACCTCGCACTGCACAGATCGAGATGGCGCATGCGGTGTGCGACACGCTGGCGAAAAAATCAGGCCGCTTGGTGGTGGAGGCGGGCACTGGCGTTGGTAAGTCGTTGGCGTATTTGGCGCCCGCGCTGCTCGCCAACAAAAAAGTGCTGGTGACGACGGCGACCAAGGCGCTGCAAGATCAGCTGTACACCAAGGATGTGCCGCTCGCGTGGGCGTGTGCGCGAGAGATCTTAAAGCAAGACGAGCACCCGCACGACGCGGTGTTGGTGAAGGGGCGCCAAAACTATTTGTGCAAGTTGCGCTTCGAGCACTTCGCAGCGCAGCCGCTGTTCGTCTTCCCCGGTGACGTTGTGCCCTGGCCCAAGCTGGTGCAGTGGGCGCACAATACATCCACCGGGGATCGCGCCGACGTCGAGGGCTTGCCGGAGCCGTTTTCCACCTGGAGCGAGCTTGATGCAGGCAGCGAGCACTGCTTAGGCACCGCATGCATGCACCACGAGGCGTGCTTCGTGACCCAAATGAAGCGCCACGCCGACAGCGCCCGCCTCGTCGTCGCCAACCACCATTTGTTGTGCGCGGACCTGAGGGTGCGCGCCGAGTCCAAAGATAGTTCCGATAAAGCGACAGCGTCGGTGTTGCCGCTTCCTGATGCATACGTGCTCGACGAGGCGCATACGCTGCCTGATGTCGCGAGCGATTGGTTTGGCGTCGAGCTTTCGAGTATGACGCACGAGCGTTTGTTGGTGGACGCGCGCCGTTTTGCGGACTCCTGCGGCGGCGACGAGCGTGCGCGGGTGTTGGACGCGTGTTTTGCGGCGGAAGACAAGGTGCATCGGT
This sequence comes from Deltaproteobacteria bacterium, assembly GCA_043744135.1. Taxonomy (GTDB): domain Bacteria; phylum Myxococcota; class UBA727; order UBA727; family VGSZ01; genus JAYTVG01. The sequence goes on from JAYTVG010000267.1 coordinate 4,416, forward strand.
TGTGGGCGCGGCTGCGCAACCACACCAGCGCCCAGCGCGAACGCGTGCAGCTCGGTCCCGACAGCCACGCCGCCGTCACCGACGCCGACGACGCGCTGCGCGACTTATCGCAAGCGCTCGACGGTGTGGGCACGCAAGAGGGCGCCGAGGCCGCCATGGCTGCCGCTGCCAAAGACGCCATCGCCCGGCGCGTGTTGCAAGCGCGCAGCGATGTCGCGTTTGTGCTGTCGCAACCACCGCATGACGATCGCTTCTTGGTGGTGGGTGAGCTGGTCGGCGCGCGCCAACAAAACGCGCAGGTCACAGCTACCCCCGTTGACATCGCTGCGGCCATCCAACGCACGATCCTAGCACTGCCCGCACCGGTGGTGTTCACAAGTGCGACGCTGGCGGTCGGCGGCAGCACGCGCGCGTTTCGTTCCCGCATCGGCATCGCGGACACTGAAGTTTGTGCGGAACACTGTTCATCTCCCGAGGTCGATGAATTGGTGCTGGCGTCGCCGTTTGACTTCGCCAAGCGCGCGGCGCTGTACGCACCCACCGGCATGCCGGAGCCCGACCACCCAAGCTACCCGTCGCGTTTCATTGAAGAGGCGCGCTTTTTGCTCGAGCTCGTCAGCGGTGGTGCGTTGTTTTTGTTCACGAGCCACGCGGCCATGGAGCAAGGCTTCGCCACTCTCGCACCGCTGGCGCAAACCCTCGGCATCACCGCGCGCAAACAAGGCGATGCGCAAAAGCGCGCGCTGTTGCAAGAGCTGCGCGACCACGACCAAGCAATCGGCATGCTGTTGTGCGCGACCCATTCGTTTTGGGAGGGTGTCGACGTGCGCGGGCGCGCCTTACGCTTGGTGTGCATCGATCGCTTGCCGTTTAAGGTGCCGACCGATCCCGTGCGCAAAGCGCGCGCGGAGCTCGTCAAAAAGCGCGGCGGCGATGCGTTTGCCGACATCGCTGTCGCTGAAGCGGCGTTAGCGCTCAAACAGGGTGCTGGACGCTTGCTGCGTGACGTCGACGATGCGGGCATTGTGGCGATTTTGGATGGGCGCTTGCGCACCCGCAGCTACGGCCCCGTACTGTTGCGCACGCTGCCGCCCATGACGCGTATTGGTGCGCGCAAACCGCTCGCTGACTTTTTTTCGCGATTCGTTCAACCCGCGCTCGGCCTGTCACCACACGCAATGGTTGCGTCGACAACGCGCGCGCTTGCATGAGGGGCCTATGAATTGTTTTAAGTGGGTGATGTTGATGCCGACGTTGCTGGGCGGCGCATGCTTTACCCCGTCCACACCACCCGTCGCGACCATTGTCGACGCCGGCAGCGCCGTGAGCGACGCGGGCGTGCGCGTCGACGCCGGCGCCAGCAGCGCGGCAGATGCGGGCAGCGATGCCGGTGCGAGCCCGGATCTCGCGGTGGACGCTGGCGTCGTCGACGGCGCGCGAGATGCCGGCAAAGCGGCGTCGACCACCAACGCGAAAGCGACGCCGTTTGATCGCGTGCTGGTGAAACCCAAAGACGCCCAACAAGACGCTGACGGCGTCAAACGCAGCGCGCAGCAATGCACGGGGGCGCATGTGTCGATGCTGCGCCGTTCGGCGCGCACGTGGTGGCTGTTGGAGTTTGCGCCGACGGCACCGCCGCGCACCGCCATCGACCAACAGCGCATCATCGACGCACTGCAGGCGAGCGGCGCATTTTTATTCGTCGAAGGCGATCGTTTGATGAAGGTGAAATGATGCGCGTTTGTGTGTTTTTGGGCGCGAGCAGCAATGCGGCACCCCACCTCATCGCCTTAGCCCGTGACTTCGGCGCGCGCATCGCCACCAGCGGTAACGCCGTCGTGTACGGCGGCTGCTCCACCGGCATGATGGGTGCGCTCGCGGATGGCGCGCTGCGTGCGGGTGGCGAGGTCATCGGCGTATTGCCGCGCACGCTGAAACATCGCGAGCCCGGTCACGCGGGGCTGACGCGTCTGGAGTGGGTGACGGATTTGTCGATGCGAAAGATCCGCATGACGGCACTCGCCGATGCGTTTGTCGCGTTGCCCGGTGGCTACGGCACCCTCGACGAATTGTTTGAAGTGCTCACCGATCGCGTGGTGGGCTTGCATCAAAAGCCCGTCGCCGTGTTAGATAC
>JAYTVG010000268.1:0-2025 GCA_043744135.1 Deltaproteobacteria bacterium
ACCATGCGCTGCTCGCGCGCGGCGGCCTGGGTGCGCATGTCGGTGAGGACTTGGCGTGCACCCGCTTGCGCATCGCGCGTGCGATCTTGCAGCTCTTTGGCGCTTTCGTCCGCTGCGCCTGCGAGCCGCAACGCGTCTTGCGACGCCCCCACGATGCGGCGCTCGCGTTCAGCGAACAGCTTCATGAACGGGTCGAACAACACCGGTGACAGCCAGGCCAGCAGCGCAAAAAAGATCGCGGCCTGCAAAAAAATCGTGGCGTTGAGTTCCACCGCGTACCTCCGTCGACAGCCTGCGCTGCCACGAGCTGGGTAGCCAGTGGCCAAAGGCGTGTCAATTCCTTTGGCGCGTGCGGCATCGCGCCGCGGCGAACGGGGCTGTTTCTGGCTCGAAGTCGACGCTATCGTGCGCCGTGGTGACGCGTCCTCGTCTAGGTGAACTGTTGCTGTCGCGCGGCGTGTGCACCCGCGAGCAGCTGTTCGCCGCGTGGGAGCAGCGCGTGCTGTACGGCGATCGCCTCGGTACCAACTTGCTCGCGATTGGTGCGCTCGACGAGGCCACGCTGGCGCGTGCGCTGGGCGCGCAGCACGGCGTGCACGCCGGCCACGGTGACGTGCTGCACACCGACCCCGCGGCGCTGGCGCGCGTGCCGAAATCTCTCGTGCAAAAACACATGGTGGTACCGCACCACATCGCGGACCGATCGTTGTTTTTGTTGATGCGCGACCCCAGCGACGCCGTTGCCGTCGATGAGGTCCAATTCGCCAGCGGCCTAAACGTGGTGCCCATTGTCGTCGTCGAGGCGCGGCTGTGGCGGTTGTTGTTTGATCACTACGGCGTGCGGACGAGCTTACGGCCGATCACGCTGTCAGCGTCGCGCCCTGCGCAGCACCCCGCCCCCGTCGACATCGGCGAGGCACAGCGCCCGCCCGATCTCTCAAGCGAAGAAGATTTCCAACGCTTGTACGCCGGCATGCATGCGGTGCCGGCGCTGCTGCACACCACCGATCTCGACGAGGACAGTGGCGCTGTCACCGCAGCTGGCCCGGCTGCGCAGCACGCGTTTTTGCTGCCGCCGCGCACCGGCGCCCAGGAGGCGCACGCGGTGTGGCGCGAAGCACTCGAACACGGCGGTCCGGTCGCAGGCGCTAGCGCGCACGGTGCCGCGCAGCCGCTTGCGGCTGACCTCTTGGCAGCCGACGCCATCGACGCGCCGGACCTAGACGCCCACGTCGTACACTTCCCCGTGCGCCAAGCGACGCTCGACTTCCACATCGACGTGCAGTCGCTTGTGGACGAAACGCCGCTGACGTTCCCCGAGGCCACGCGCATGTTGAGCGCCGCTGGCGACCGCCACGTCATCGCCAAGCTGGTGTTGCGCGCGGCCCGTTCGCGCTTTCAACGCGCGTGTTTGCTCGCGGCGTTTCCCGACCGCTTTGTCGGCTGGCTCGGCATCGGCGAGGGCATGCAAACGGAGCGCCTCGTCAACGTCGAGATCGCGCGCAGCGGGCCGAGCGTGTTCGCGTTCGTCGCGCAGTCACGCGCGCCGTACGTTGGCCCGCTGCACAAATGGCCGCTGCACGGCGCATGGGTGAAGCAGACCGGGCGACAGATCCCAAAGTCGCTCGCGGTCTTTCCGATTTTGGTGCACGGCCGCACCGCGACGTCGAGCGTGCACCTGCCGAGGGCGGTGAACTTGTTGGTTGTCGACAACGGGCACGGCGCGCACGTCGACACCGACCTGGGCGAGGTGGCCATCTTGTCGCAGCAGATCGCCGCCACCTACGAGCAACTGTTGGTGTGATGACACCGGGCGGCGTGGTGGACGCGGCGACAACCCTCGCAAGCGGTGGCTCGCGCAACACCATCGCGCGCGCGCCCGCGCACACTTAAGCCCCACCCCGGGGTCAGCCCTTAGAGGTCAAAGATGAAGCGACGTCTGCAGCCCCCCGACGTACCGGTGCCTCGCATGTGACAACGTGGTTTTTTCAAACGCACGCTTCACACGCCACCGGCCACCGCAAC
>JAYTVG010000269.1:0-2017 GCA_043744135.1 Deltaproteobacteria bacterium
ACCAGGACCGTACACGCGCACGGTCTGGTCACCGGAACCCTCTGGGACCATCATCATACCATCGACTTTGGTGAGGTTCACTAAGATTCCACCTGTAAAGATGGTCACCAGCCCCAGGTGAATAATGTAGACACCAAATCGGGCGAAACGGTCACGTTCAAAAAATAGAAACTGCGTCGCCTCAGCGCTGCGGGCTGCGGACGACAAGACCGGCGCAATCGAGCGACCAAAGATGCGCGCGAACAACGCCGAGACCTTCGGGGCATCTGCCGCCGGCACCTGCACGCGGTACACGTGCCGAATGCCGCGCAGTTGATCGTCGCTGAGGTCTTTTTTGGGGTGAAGCGCGTCGAGCCAGATTTTCGGAAAGCGCTCGACGCTGCACGCGGTGATGGCGATCAGCAAGTACAAGATGATGAGCACAAACCACCACGAACCAAACACGTCGTTCATTTCCAAAAACGTGAAGAGCTTGAGCTTCCATGCGCTTTGCGCCCACTGCGCAGCGTGTTCCTCGTAGGTGAGCGTTTGATCGAAAAACATCCCGACGAAGCACGACACGCCGAGTAGCGCGATCAAAAACATCGCGCGCGGCAGCGAGCACATCAGCTGCCACCACAAGCCGTAGACGGTGGCGAACACGCCTGTGCCGCTTTTGGTGTCCGCCGCCATGCCCTCGGGGTCGAGTTCGGCGCGGGTGAGGCGCTTTTGGGGCTCGCGCGATCCTTCAGCTGCGGCCGTCGTCGACATGCGTTACTTTCCGGCCGCCGCTTTGGCGGTCCAGTGGCGAATCGCTTCGCGTTTTGTGGCGTAGTCAAACGTCGACAAGCTCGGGCTTGAGTCGGTGTGACAACGCGTGCAGGTTTTCTCGTCGCCGCGCACCAAGTTCAGCAGCTTGCTGAGCTCCGCGTCTTTCATGATGAACTCGCGTGCGTAGTGCCGCCCGCCGCCGTGGCACGACTCGCACTGCACGCCGAGCAGGCCCGACGACAGATCCTGAGACACCAACGTATGGCAGCTCAGGCAGCGCGGATCTTTGCGGTCTTTTTCGGTCAGCGCCTCGAGTGCGCGCGCGTGCGGCGATCGACTCCACACCGCGAACGCCTCCGCGTGACAGCTTTGGCAACGGTCGGCGCCGATGAAATCGTGATCTGCCACGCGCTCATCGGCGCGCGCGGTTGACACCAACACACTCACCGCCACCACGACGCACGACAACAGCCAACGCAATCGCATCGATGCGACATAGCAGACCTATGCTGATGAATCATCTTGAACCGCGAGATCTCTGATGCAATCGCGCGGGCACCGCGCCATGAGGATTCGATGAAGCTGGTCGGACTGACGGGCGGCATCGCATCAGGAAAATCCTCGGTCGGGCGTCTGCTGCGCGAGCGCGGCGTCTGCGTCGTCGACGCCGATCAGCTTGCGCGTGACGCTGTTGCCGTCGGCACGGCGGCTTTGGCCGGCATTGTCGAGCGCTTCGGCGGCGGCGTGCTCAAGCCCGACGGCGCGCTCGACCGCCCTGCGCTCGCTGCGTTGGTGTTTAGCGACGCGGGCGCGCGCACCGCCCTCAACGCCATCGTGCACCCTGAGGTGGCGCGTTTGGCCGCCGAGCGCTTCGCCGCGCTGAGCGAGTCGGGTCACGCCGTGTGCGTGTATGAGGTGCCGCTGTTGTTTGAGAATCGTTTGGAGGGCATCTGCGATGTGACGATCGTCGTCGCCGTTGACGAACGTGTGCAGCAAGCGCGCTTGATGCTGCGCGATGCCCTCGACGTGGCGCAGGCATCGGCACGCATCGCCACACAGATGCCGCTTGAACAAAAAAAAGCGCGAGCCACGTTTGTCTTAGACAACAGTGGCTCGCTTGAAGCGTTGACGATGGCGCTCGACGCGCTGTGGCCCCGCGTGTTGGAGCGCCTAAGCGCCCAAAGTGCCGGAGCGACGGGCGTCGCTTAGGGGGCGGGGACCGCTGCGGGCGCGTCGACTGCGGCGGGCGCGTCGACTGCGGCGGGCG
>JAYTVG010000270.1:0-6478 GCA_043744135.1 Deltaproteobacteria bacterium
TCGACGCCATCACCATCGGTATCGATCGCGTTTGGATCGGTCTCGCCGAAATCCACGACGCCGTTGCCGTTGGCATCTTCAATCGCGTTTGGGATGCCGTCGCTGTCGCTGTCGTCGTCGGCTGGGTCAAGTGCATCGGTGCCGGCGCTGAGCTCATCACCGTCATTCACTCCGCCACCGTCGGTGTCTGGATCTTTCGCGTCGGTTTCGCCTGGGTCGACGTTGCCGTTGTGGTTTGTATCCTCGACGCCGTCATCGATGCCGTCATCGTCTGAATCGGGGGCGAGCGGGTCGGTGCCGGTGTTGACCTCGACGCCATCGATGATGCCGTCGTCGTCGCTGTCGCTATCGTGCGGGTCGGTTTCGTCTGCGTCCACAACCCCGTCGTGGTTTACGTCTTCGTCCGCGTCCACGATGCCGTCGCCATCGCTGTCGTCGCGATCGTCGTTCGCGTTGTGCACTGCGTCTTGGCCGTGGGCGACTTCGCTGCCGTCTTGCTCGCCACCACCGTCGGTGTCGGCGTTGTTGGGATCGGTTTCGTCTGCGTCGCGCGCGCCGTCGTGGTCGGCGTCTTCTGCGCCGTCGCTGAGACCGTCGTTGTCACTGTCGGCATCGGTTGGGTCGGTGGCGTTTTGACCGTCGACTTCGATGCCGTCGGTCAAGCCGTCGTCGTCGCTGTCGGCGTCGTTGGGGTCGCTGCCGATGGCAACTTCATCGCCGTCCAAAACACCGTCGTCATCGCTATCGGCGTCGATTGGATCCGTGAGGGTTGTGTTCACCTCGACGCCATCGGTCAAACCGTCGTCGTCGCTGTCGGCGTCGGTTGGATCGGTTTCGCCCGGGTCAACAATGCCGTTGGCGTTTTGGTCTTCCGCGCCGTCGCTCAAGCCATCGCCGTCGGTGTCGGTCGATAGTGGGTTTGTGTGTGTCGCGCCGTTCACCTCCAAACCGTCGCTGAGGCCGTCGCCGTCGCTGTCGGCGACGAGCGGATTTGTCAGCGTGTTGTTCACCTCGACACCATCGCTGAGGCCGTCGCTGTCGGTATCGACGAGGAGTGGGTTTGTGAGTGTTGTGTTGACTTCAACAGCGTCACCGAGGCCGTCGCCGTCGGTGTCGGTGTTTAATGGGTTCGTCAGTGTGGTTGTGACCTCAACGCCGTCGCTGAGCCCGTCGCCATCTGTGTCTGACGCATTTGGATTGGTTTCTCCCGGACTGACGCTGCCGCTCGCGTCGAAGTCCTCTTGGCCGTCGGTCAGGCCGTCGGAATCGCTGTCGCTATCGAGCGGGTCGGTGGCGTTACTCCCGTTGACCTCGATGCCATCCGACAGGCCGTCCCCGTCGGTGTCAGCGACCAGGGGATCGGTGCCCACGCTGTCGAGTTCGTCGCTGTCACTAAGTCCATCGCCATCCGTGTCGAACAGGAGCGGGTTTGTGTGCGAGGTGTTCACCTCAAATGAATCGGACAAGCCGTCTGCATCGGTGTCGACGACGAGCGGGTTTGTAAGTGTGGTTAGCACCTCTTCGCCATCACTGAGTCCGTCGCCATCGGTATCGGCAACATTTGGGTCGGTCTCGCCTGCGCTGATGGCACCGTCGCGATTTGCGTCCTCGGCACCGTCACTCAAGCCGTCAGCGTCGCTGTCAGCGTCAAGCGGATCGGTCGGGTTCGTGCCGCTGACCTCCACTCCGTCTAAGATCAGGTCGTCGTCGGAATCTGCATCGCGCGGGTTGGTCAGCGTCGTCACGAGTTCGACGCGATCGCTCAGTCCGTCGTCGTCGCTGTCGGCGTCACTCGCGCTGGTTTCGGTCGCTCCGACGATGCCGTCGTGATTTGCGTCCTCATCACCGTCAAGCAAGCCGTCGCCGTCGGTATCGGTGCTCAGTGGGTTGGTCGGGTTTGCGCCGTTGACTTCAATGCCGTCAGAGAGACCGTCGCCGTCGGTGTCGGCGTCGTTGGCGTTGGTTTCGCCTGCATCGACGACGCCGTTGTTGTTGAGATCTTCCGCGAGGTCGAGCAGGCCGTCGCCGTCTGTGTCATTGGTGGCGACACAGACGCGGTTACAGCCGTCGCCCGCTAGGCGGTTGTGGTCGTCGCATTGCTCGCCGACCTCGACGACACCGTTGCCGCAGTCGGGCACCACGCAGTTGCGCACGCTAAACTGCATGACGCCAGGCTGAGCGGGTGTCAGGTTGGAGATTGTTTCGGCGTCCAAGATCGCTGCGGTGCGATTGATCGCGAGATCGACGAAGTTGACGTTGTCACCCGCGTCGAAACCGATTTGGCCGGGCACGCCGCCAAAGCCACCGCTGCCACCCGACGCATCACCCGTCGTCCAATCCACCTTCGCGTAGCGAAAGACGATGTCGTAGTTGTTTTTGTCGACGAAATTTTTGATCTCGAGCTGGAAATCGTTGCGCTTGTCGTTGTGTCGCGAAAAATAGCCAACGTCGTGCCAAGTGACGACGATCTCGTTGAGGGCTTGGTGGAAGTACACCTGGTTTGACGGCGGAATCGCTGGGCCACCCTGCGCGTTGGTTTGGTCGCCTGTGTCAACATCGAGCCACAGCGGCGCGATCATCGGGCGGTTGCTGGTCGGAAACGGCGACGGCGTGAAGCTGCCAAACGGGCCGTTGAAGGTGACGTTGCCGTTGTTGTTGACGAACAGCGACGTGAACGTGGTGCCAAACAGACACAAACCCGAAGGCGCCGCGGTTGTGATGGAGAGCGACGCGCTAGAGTCGTCGTCGTTGGGCGCCATGACGGTGTCGCCGAAGTCAGCCGGCCCGCCAAAGCCACTGCGAAGGGTAGCCTGCGCGCCGGCTGGCCCACTGACGCCGACGATTGCGAACAACAACATCAAACGCGTCAGAATTTGGTTTTTCGGACTTTGCACATTCACTCCTTGAAAAATGATCTCGATTGAAACGTCTTCGCCATCGGTGACGACGCAACGCACAGCCAATGCCGCGCGATGCACGCAGGCGCGCGCGCCAGGCGGTTCGCCCGACACCGCGCCGTCAACTTGTCACTGCCCCCCAACACGAACCCCCCAAACACCAACCGCCACGAACCTCGCGCGCGCCCCGCCGCTCACCGCGTGACCGCGGCGCAGTGCGCCAACCCCTCGATTGTCTTAGCCCCCTGCCGACCCGAACCTCGGCGGCCTGTTCACCTTCCCCGCGGTCGGTGAACTCCGCCAACGTCATCGCCACGCACGCCACCTCGTGGCGGTGCGCCCAGCGCGCCCCTGCGCGATGGCTCAGCAAAACTCCAACCCTGCCCCCCAAACACGCCGGCAGTCGCGGTTTCGCGTCGTGCCGATGCCGGACCTCCGTCCGTCGATCTCGCGCCTGCGCGCGGTTGCCCATACGTCCCGTGCAGCCCTGCGCAGGCAGGGCCGCATTTCACTTTTTCATTTCGGTGAGGTCACCGACTGCGTCGCCTCCACGGCTTTTCCGTCGAGTTGCACAATCGAGAACTCCACGCGACGGTTTTGCTCCTTGTTCGCCTTGTTGTTGTTGGGCGCGACCGGTTTGGTTTCACCGTAGCCAACGGCCGTCAGGCGATTTGCTGCGATGCCCTTGCCAACCAAAAATGCCACAACGCTTTCGGTGCGCGCCTGCGAGAGCTTCAGGTTCTTGTCGTCGCTGCCGTCGCTGTCGGTGTGACCCTCGACCTGCACCTTGGTGATTTGCGGATTGTTTTTCAGCACCGCGGCGACTTGGTCGAGAAGCGGCGTGCTGCGCCCTTGCAGCGTCGCTTTGCCGACGTCAAAGTACACCTTGTCGAGAATTTCGATCTTGGTGCCGGTGACGACCACGAGACTCTTGCCCTTGTCGGGGCAGCCATCTTCGTCATCGACGTTGTTGATGACTTCGGCCTCGGTCGGGCACTTGTCGTCAGGATCAGAGATGCCGTCTTTGTCGGTGTCTGGGCATCCTTTGGCGGCCACCGGCCCAGCCTTGTCGGGACAGCGGTCGTTCGCGTCTGTGACGCCATCGCCGTCTTGATCCGGGCAGCCTTTGAGCGCCGCGGTGCCTGGCACATTTGGGCACGCATCGTCGGCATCAGCGATGCCATCTTTGTCGGCGTCGGGCGTCGGGCACCCTTGGTACGCTGCGACGCCAGCCACATTGATGCACTTGTCGTCAGCGTCGGCGATGCCATCTTTGTCGTTGTCGGGATCGGGCACACCGTCGACGTCTTCAAAACCGTCAGCATCTTCGGGGTCCATCGGCGCGCCATCTTGCACGTCGAGCACGCCGTCGGCATCGTTGTCTGGGTCCGGGCAGCCGTTTTCGTCTTCGAAGCCGTCTTTGTCTTCGGGCTCGGCGACACACGCGTCGACCTTATCCAAGATGCCATCACCGTCGCGGTCGGTGGTGCGCGGCGCGAACCAAAACGACAGGCCGGCGCGCGCGTCGGGGGTACCAAAGCCCGGCACAATGCCCAAACCGGCCCACGCTCCGAGCTGGATCGCATCGGTGACGTCGTAACGAACGGCCAGCAAGCCTTCGAGCGGACTTTGGTTGAAGGCGGAAAATGGCTTTAGCAAGTACGTCGCACCGTTGAACGATAGGTCCACCTCGAGCGGCAGCTGCACGAGATCATGCAAGCGCAGGCCCGCGCCCGCGCGGAAGAACAGCTCGTGGCCCACCTTCAGATCGACGAACTGCCGCTCGAAAAAGCGCAACCGAGCACCGACGTTGGCCAGCAGCTTCACGGGACCAACGCTGCGACCCACGGCGGCCTCGGGCTGAAACGTGAACTGCTGTTCGCCCAAATAGTTGCCTTGCGGAAAGCCAGTCGGCACTGAGATCCCCGGGATGACCGCGAGGTCGACGAACTGATCGGCTTGACGCAAGACGCGAATCTTTGGTGATAGCCGAACATCGCCGAGTCCGATGAACCACAGATCGCGGGTGCCGGCGATCGCCGTCGCGAGAGCCGCCGTGTCGCGCGTTTGGTACAACGTCAGCGGTACTTCGATGCCGATGCGCACCCACTCAAACAACGACAGCCCGCCCACCAATGAGCTGTGGACGCGGTGCTCGACCAGCTTGCCGACCGTTTCGCCCTTGTCGTTTACCAAGACCAACGGGTTGTGCTCGTAGCCCGCGAGCACGCCGACATCGAAATCAAAGTGCTCTCCTACAGACGCAGCCTCGACGTCGACGAGGCCTTCCTTTTCGGTAGCAGGGCGCAAACGCTCGGCAGGGAAATCGCCTACCTCGGCGGCAGCCGCCGGCAGCGCAAGCAGCATCAGGAGCGACAACACGATGGGTTTTTCGACAAGCATGCGCTTTGGTAACTCGGTTTGTTTGTGGCATTCAAATCTTTGTCGTGCTGTCTCGATGTGCCAGCACGGCCGCTCGTTTTGTCGTCACTCGCATGCGCTCGCGACGCGCCTGCGTGGCGACGTCAACCCGTCCGCAGCTAGACGCTACGCGACCGCAGCACCGCAGCTCGGGTTGGGCGACAGCGCCCAGATGCCGGTTGGCATTCAAGACGCCGCGCGCTGTACCGCAAGTTATTTTGTCACCTCCCGAGGTCGGTGAAGTCATCGACCTTGGGAGCTGAACGATTGCATCTAGCGCAGCGAAATGTCGCGGCGCGCGCGCTCACCGACGTGAATATCGACGGCGAACGATTGTTCGCTTTCTCCCGCGCGCACGATCACCTTGTGCGCACCAGCGGCCATGCCAATTTCGACGGGTGTTCGCCCTGGCACCTTGCGTCCGTCGATGAACACGTCTGCACCGGCGGGATCCGACGACAACATTAAGGTGCCTCGCGACGGGCGCGCGCCCTTGGTTTGTCCCGCCCCGCTGTCAAGCACGAGATCGATCGTGAGCGGCTCGCCCGCCCGCGCCGACACCGTGGTCGCTTTGGCGGCAGCAGCGAACGGATGTTCGGCGCGGACCTCGAGCGCGTCGCCCGGCACCACCATCATCCCGGGCTTGTACGCCACGCCGTTGACCGTGACTGAAGCGTCTTTGGGGACGACGCGCACGGTGAGCTCGACCATGAGAGGCTCGAGCTTCACGCTGAGGTGGGATAGCCCAGCGGGAATCGGCTGCGCGAACACCACGTGCTTTTGGCTTTGGTACCCGTCGGCTTCAAACAACAGCGCGACGTTGTCGCCGGTGGTCGCGCGCAGTTTTGCGGGTGACACGTACCTTTGTTCGGGGTGCTGCTCCACGATGATGCGCGTGGTTGGCGGATCGGCCTCGACGAGCAGCTCCATGGTCGCGGGTAACACCGCGCCCGCGTCCACGCGCAACGTGGCAGGACCGATGTGCGGGCGAATCGCGAGATATCCGCCGCCGATGAGCGCTGCGCCCACAAGCAAACCTGCAGTGGCCGCGGGCCACCGACTCCTTGGGCGGGCTTCGATGGAGCTGAGCCCTTGTGCAGCGCGCACCGCAGCCTCGTTGGCGACCGCGTTGACGCTCGAGTTGACGTCGGGGCGAAAGG
>JAYTVG010000271.1:0-6469 GCA_043744135.1 Deltaproteobacteria bacterium
AAAGGGCGAGCCGAACGTGTACTTGATGGTGGGGTAAATCATGAAGCCAAACGCGAACGGCGCGATGAGCGCTTGGAAGTCGGCCTCGACACCGATCGAAAGATGGCGCAGGTGGGTATAATATTCGACGCCGACGCTGACGTCGGTGTGCACCGAGCCAAACGATCCGCCCGCCAACTCCGCGGGGAACCACGCAGCGTAGCCAACGCCGCCGCGGACATAGGCGAACACGCGATCGGTCGTGATGAACGCAAACCTCACACCTAGCCCTGGTGCAAAATGCGCGATGTCGCCGGTGAGCACGCCCTTTTGCAGCGCCTTTTGGCTGATGACGCCCTGGTTGAAGTTGGCCATGACAAACGCGTCGACGGCGATGTTGTTTAAGATGTCGTAACCAAAGCGCGCCCCGATGCGCGTGCCCGGGCTCAAGAAGTCTTGGTTGAGGGTGACAAAGCCCGCGCCCGACAACGGCACGTAGTAGTTGGCGCCGTAGTCGAGCGACAAAAAGAACCCGCGCTCGACCTCACTGATGACAGCGACGCGCGTGTCGCCTTTGATCTCCTCACCAGCGCGCGGCTCCTCAGCGTTTGACGCCAAGCCTTGCGCACGCGCACCGCCCGCCCCAGCAAGCCACGCACACGCCAAAAGCGCAGCGCAGGCCGGCAAAACCTGCGACAGCAACCGCACCGACACACGTCCATCCCCAAAGTTCATGGGACCCTCGACAAAGTTCGACGGTGATAGCGCGAAAGCCCTCGTGGGCGCTACTTACGCGCCGCCGGCCGCTCGGCGGCTTTTGGGGGGTGACGTCGAGATTTTTTTCGACCGGCGTCGGCAGGTTGACGTCGACTGGCGGGTGGGTCCCAAGGCCGGTGAACTCAATTGTTCAACTGCCAAGGTCGGTGAATTCAATGGTTCGCCTGCCAAAAGGTCGGCGAATTCGACACCGCGCGCCACGGTCGCCGACGCAGATGCCGCGACCACAACGCCACAGCCGCGTGGCGTCATCCAGCGCGGATGCCGACGATCTCGCCGTTGCCCCCCGGAATCCGTACGCCCTCGACGCCCAACACGGCGAGCGCGGTCGTGACGACGTCTGAGGTCCGCGGACGACGCTGCACGTTGCCATTTTGCTCGGCGATGGTGACCGGCAAGCCATCAAAACCGGGGAGATTTGGGTTCGCGGGGTTGATGTTGTAGCCGCCCACCATGCGATTGGCGTTTAAGCCGCCCCCCGCCATGACGACGGTGCCGGTCGGCCAGTGGTCGCAGGTGGGTCCGCTGCTGGGCCACGTGCGCGAGAAGTCCGACACCATCACGACCAGCGTGTCGTCGAGCAGGGTGCGTCCCGCCGCACTGCCGGGAGTCGCTTTCATCTCACCCAACAACCGGCCAATGACGTCGAAGGTCGAGCGCACGGTGGCGAACTGTCGGCGGTGGCCGTCGGCGTGGCCGCCGTCGAAGTTGTAGTAGTTGGTGCCCGAGGCCTCGATCGCCACCGAGGTGCACACGTCTGCTTTCAGCAACTTTAAGGCGAGGTCGAACTGGCCGTTCCAGGTGGTGCCGGCGTCAGTGCCGTAGTCGCCGAGGTCGGTCGCGAAATGGGTGTCACCCGGCGCCCAAAACGGCGTCGGCGTGTACTGCACGCCCTGGGTGTTTTCCACCAATGCGGTGACGTCGCGCGCCAACACTTCGCTGACACTCAACAAGCCGTCGTGCAGCTGCTCGAGCACGTTTTGCGTCTTGGCGTTGGTCAGGCCGCGCATGCTGCGCAAGCGTCGCATGGTGCGATCTTCCAGCGGCGTCACCTGCAGGCCGCCAGCGACCGCGGTGCCATCAAATTGCTGCGCACCGACGGTGCTGCCGAATTCGCTCGGCCGCAGCCCGTCCCACGCGCGACCGCGACGACGTGAAAACAGCATCTCGATGTCAGACAGCTGCGGGATCTTTTGCGCGCTGGCGATGCCGCTTAAGCCCGGCGCCGCCGGCTCGGGACCGCTGATCCACACGGAGGGCAACGGCCGTTCAGGATGCAGATCGTGCAGGGCCTCAGCCGCCCACGCGCCGAGCGCAGGTGACTTGAAGTCTGACGACGCAACGCCGCACATCGCGCTCACCGAGCCCGCTTGGTGCGCCGCCGTCATCCAGTCGACGCCGTGGATGGCGACGGCGTTTTCCCACAAACGGTGCTGGACCCACGACCAGCCGTGGGGCGAGGTGCCGTTGCGGCTGTCCATCAAGCCCTGGCTGAGCGACGCTTCGTCCCAGGTCTTCGCCATGCGAAAGGCCGCGAATTCGCCCGACGAGCCGCTGCTACCGTCGATGTTGACCACCTGCCCGGCGTTAAAAAACGCCGGCTCACGGCTTTCGACAAACGGCGCCGGGATGACGGCGTTGATGTCGCCCTGCGTGAGGCCGCACGCGGTGTTGGCGCTCATCCACCCGCCCGACAGGTAGATCGTCAGCACTTTGCTAGGGCCACCGTTGGCGCTTTGCGCGGAGGCGCGTGGTGCGCGCGCCAAGCCCCCAAGCAGACCGATCTGCGTGGCGCCCAATGAGGCCTTCAACAGCGAACGACGTGAAATCTTCATCATGGTGGGTTCCGATCCTTCGATGTCGTCGATGCAAACCAAAAAGAGTGGCGCGAGCGTGCGGCTAGTACGTCAACCACAGCGGGTCGCGCACCAGTGCTGCGCACACACTGACCCAGCCGGTCTCGACGTCACGCGCGGCATAGGTCGAAAACAGCTGCCACAAATCGTCCACTTCCGCGGGTGAGCTGACCGCCCCCAGCATGCGCAAATACTGCGTCGAGATGTTGGCGCGCACGGTGACCTCGTCGCCGCCTTGACCCACCACGGTGTTAAACGTGGCGCCGGCTTTGGTCGCCGACAACCGGCACCACGCTTGCGACACCTGCGTGAGCGCTTGCAAAAAGGTCTGGTCGATGACGTTGTGGCGGCCTTTGCCCTCCAAATAATAAGGTCCGCCGAGCGCCATAAACAGCGCGCCGCCTTGATCAAACGGGTTGGCGAAAATCAACGCGTCGGGTGAGCGCACCGCATACGAGGCGTTGTCGAGCAGGTAGGTGGCGTTGCCGTCGGTCGAAAAAAAGTCGCTCTCCTGCAACCCCAGTTGGCTTTGCAGCGCGGTGACAATTTGCTCCGTGGTCTTTCTGCGCAACACCGGCACGTCCTCGTTGTCGACGATGACGCCCGCTTCAAGGTTGTTGATCCACGTGGTGAGCTCCGCCATCGTGATGTACGTGTCGCCGTTTTGCGCCATCACGGAAAATGCATCGCCAGGAGCGGGCGGCATCGGCACAGGGTCGGCGGCGCCCAGCATCTTCAACAAACGGCTGTTGGCGGCATCACCAGGCAGGACGTACGCGCTGTTGTAAGCCAGTAGGTTTTCAAACGCCGTCAACGATACAAAGTAGCCACGCGCTGGATCCGCCACACCACCGTGGCAGCCCGCGCACGACGGCGCCAAGCGGGCAAACACGTCGGCGTTTGACAGCGAACCGTCGCCGATGACGCCACCGTCAGGGCCGATGGTGGTGCCGCCGTCGGTTTGGTTGTTGGGGTCGTTTGGATCGGCCGCTCCCGCGAACGCGAACGAGTGGGGGCCATTTTTGTCGCACGCCGCAGTGACGCTCAACAGCGCGACCACGAACAGCAAAGCGTAAACGCGTGAGGTCCGCATGGTTTAGATCCCCCTGTTAAATTCGTCGCGCGACACGATGAACCGAATGAGCTCGCGAACGTTTCTGCCGCTGTCGATGAAGGTTTGCACGAGCTGCGCTGACAAATTCGGCTCAGCGACCGTGTCGATGGTGCGGCCGCCGATGCGCTCAAACACCCGGCGCGCCATGCAGGAATCAAAGCGGCCCGAGTTGACGATGAGCTTTCCAAAGCCCAGCGGTCCGATGGTGCCATCGCTGGCCGTGCCGTACAGCGTCTCTCCTGCGGGCAAGAAATCCAAAAAGCGTGCGTCGTCGTTGGCGGCGATGCGCTCAGCCGTCACCGGCGTCAAAAACGTGCCGGATTGAAAGCTGACGTTCCAACGCCCGTACGGTTGGTACCAAAACAGCCCGTCCGACGAGTTGGCGTCGGGGAACGACACCCCGCCCTGACGTCGCCACGACCAATCGCCCACACCACCGAGGTTGGCAAAGCCCAGACCATGGCGCGGGATGTCCTCCTCCACTTCAAGGCGTTTAAAGTGAATCGCCGCGGGGTCGATGGTGGCGTGACAGTGCATGCACGTGCCGCTGTTGTAAGGGTCGCCGGTGAAGGGCGGGAACACTTCGCTTGGGTCGGGCGCTGCGAAGTTGGCGCAGGTGAAGGTCTCAAGCCAGCGCGCCGCACGCACGCGCTCGCGGGGGTACCACACGTTTGGTCCAAGCATGGTGAGCACACCTGCCGAGGGAATTCCCATCGGGTCGCCGTCGTCGGTGCGGGGGTCAAACGTGTAGCTGCGATCGTCCAACAAATTGGGGTGCAGCGACGAGATCTCGACTTCGTCCCAGCCGTCGGTGGCGTTGCGCCACCAGTCGCTGCTGTCGAGGGCGGCGGCGTTGGCGGTGTTTTGGCGCGCCCACCGCGTGTACACGTGCTGCAACGTGCGCGGCGCGACCGTGGTGGTGCCGATGACGATGTCGCTGAAGGGGCGATCGTTGACGATGAGGTCAGCGAACAAGCGCGCCGGCTCCTCCGTCAACAAACGGCGGGGGGCGCCCGGCAGGTAAGGACTCGAGGCCCGTTCCTGGTTGTAGGTCGGGTCACCGAACGCCTCGCGCTTGTAGCAATACTGCAGGTTGGGGCCGCAACCGCAGCCCGCTTCGGAAAAGTTTCCTTCAGCCCCGGAAAGTTCGATGCGCCCGCAGTCGACGCCGTTAGCGACGGTGTTGCCGTTGCCGGCGCGGCCGATGGTGGTGACGGTGGTGCCGGGCGCCCACCACGGCTCGACGCTGTTGATGGTCGCTGCGGCATCGTCGCAAAGCGCCGGCAGATCGCCTTGTGACGGCGAGTCGACGTTGAAATGGCCCAGCTTGTCGGCGTGCAGGGTGCCGGCGGGGCAGGGGTTGAGCGGCACAGATTCGCCACCCTTCCATGGAAAGCCGACGATGGCTTCGAGGCTGCCGCGTTTGTAGTCGCCGATGTGCATGAAGTCCTGGCCGAACGCGAACATCTCGTCAGCGAACGCGGTGCTTTGCAAAAACGCTTCTGTTTGCTGCGCCAGCCACGCGTCAAACGTGCCGTTTTGCGCCTCGGTGAGCGCTTGTTGATACTCGGCCTCGCTGGGCTCAAAGCCACGCAGCGTCAGCGACAACCGCCTCAGCTGGCGCGTGGGCGCGAGCTGAGGTGCAGCGACGACGGCGCGCGTCTGCGTTGCACCGACTGTGACGGCAGCGCCGTGCACGGCGACCGGTTCGCGTCCACACGCGGTGCTGGTGAGTGCGGCGCATGCGACCAAGATCGTCACGGGGGTGATGGAAGTACGCATGGTGGTGAGCCTAAGCGGATCGGAGTGCGAAAGTCGACGCGTGGCCGACCGCGTGGGAGCGTCACGCCGATCGGATTACCTTTGCCCATCGGGCATCCGGAGGAGACATGCAGGTGCTTTATATCGCGCTCGCGGGGGCTGCAGGCACGGTGTTGCGTTACGGCGTGGCGCTGGGATGCGCGCGTTTGACGCGGCTTGCGATCGGCACCCTCGTCGTCAACGTGGTTGCGTGCTTCGTGTTGGCGCTGGTCACGCAAGCGTGCGTGCGCGGCTCGGCCATCGCGCCCGACGTCAAGCTCGCCATCACCGTCGGCTTTTGTGGGGGGCTGAGCACGTACTCCACGTGGAACGATGAGACACTCACGCTGCTGCGCGCCGGTCACGTCGGCAGCGCAATCGGCTCGGTGGTGTTGACGTTGGTGCTGTGCGCGGTGGCGGCGTTATTTGGTGGCTTGTGTGCGACCGCGTGGGTGCGATCGGTGTGATGACAATGGTGTCAGCGCACGGTGCCGACGCGTCACTGCGGCGAACAGCAGCAACCCGCTGAATGAAGCGACATCGGTGGCGGCACAGCCGACGGGCGGGGTCGTGGCCGAATCCCCTTCCCCTTCACCATCACCTTCCCCTTCACCATCACCTTCACCTTCACCTTCACCCTCGGCGGGCGGCGCATCGTAGTACGTCGGCGGCACCACGCCTTGCACGTCGCACCACGCACGGCCTTCGCACGAGCCCATGGTGGTGGCGAGGAAATCGAAACCTAAAGCGACGTCCGCATAGGCCGTGAAGTCAGCGCAGCCGTTGCTGGACACAAACGACGCAACGCCAACCACGCGCTCGGTGCGCGTGTGATCGCCACCGACGTCGACAAACAAGCCGCCACCAGAATCGCCCGAGCACCCTTGCGGTGAGCCCACGGTGAACAGATGGGCGCCGTCTGCGGAATCGATGGCGTTTTCGC
>JAYTVG010000272.1:0-2006 GCA_043744135.1 Deltaproteobacteria bacterium
GCGGATGCGCGCGCGCACGCCGGCACCAAACTTGACGAGGCCCGCGCCGAGCTGTTTGAAGCGACGCAAGATGCACGCCGTCAATTGAAGGATGAGGCCAAAGTGCTCTGCGATGACATCGTCAAAAAGGTGCTCGGGAGGGCGGCATGAACCGCATCGCGTATTCGACATCGCGTGGCGCGTTGCTGGTGTTGGCGCTGCTGGCACCGGGAGCGTTGGCCGAAAGTGCCGACGCCACGAAGGGCCATGAAGGTGCAGGCGGTGTGCAAGAGCACGTCGCGCACGTCGCCAACTGGTGGTCGCTGGGCGCAAAACACGCCGATGCCCCTGCGCTAGGTTGGCTCACCATCACGTTTTTGATCTTCGTGATCGGACTGGTGGTGTTGTTGCGTCCGCAGTTGCGCATGCACTTGGAAAATCGCAGTGACCGCGTGCAAAGGGCCATCGAAGAAGCGACGCGCGCCAAACAGCTCGCTGAGCAAAAAGCGCGCGATGCGCAAGCGAAGCTCGCGGCTTTGGACAGCGAGATGATCAAGCTGCGCGCCGATTTTGAGGAGCAGGGACGAGCGGAAGCCGTGCGCATGGATCAGCTGGCGGCGCAGACGGCGGCGCGCATCCAAAAAGACGCAGAGGACACCATCAACGCGGAACGCGATCGCGCCACGCTCAGTCTGCGCGCGGAAGCGTCGCGCTTGGCTTTGGAGATGGCTGAGGAGCGCATCAAAGGTGCGCTGACCGGTTCGGACGACGCGCGCTTGCAGCAACAGCTGCTCAAGCACCTCGAGCAATAGCTGCGTCGCGAGCTGCTCGCTGCAGCGATTTTGAGCAATTGTTGGGCAGCGGATTTTCGACGAAGCCGCATCGAAGGCCAAGCGATGCGCGTGTCACATCTCGATCTCGAGGCTCTCACGCGTCGAGATGGTGGCGCGCCGCAGCATCGCGTCGTGGACGCCGCCGATGAAAACGCTGGCGCTCAAGTTGTCGTTGGCGCCGCACACACCAAGCGCGTACCCGATGCGCCCGAGCACACGCTCACCCGACTCTCCTCGCGCAAACAGCGTGCGCAGCAGCGTGGCGTCGTCACCGCTGCGCTTGGACAAGCGGTGGCCGTCCGCGCCCACCCACAGCGGCACGTGGGCAAACGCGGGCGGCGCAAAGCGCAGCGCACGGTGTAGCAACACTTGGCGCGCGCTCGACGCCAGCAGATCGGCACCGCGCACGACCTCGGTGATGCCTTGGTATGCGTCGTCGACAACCACGGCGAGCTGGTAGGCAATGATGCCGTCTTTGCGGCGTAACACAAAATCGCCCACTTCTTGCGCCACGTCTTGTTCGACGCGGCCTTGCAAGCGGTCGTCGACGACCACGCGGCCGGCGGGGACTTTGAAGCGCCACGCGACGTTGCCGGCGTCAAGATCGAGGTGTTTGTCGCGACAGGTGCCTGGATACGGCGGACCGTCTTCGCCCGCGTGCGGTGCGGACGCCAACTCCTTGCGGGAGCAGCTGCACGCGTACACCAACCCCAGCGCGCGCAGCGCGTCGAGCGCATCGTGGTAGCGCCGTAGATGTTGCGATTGCACCAAGACGTCCTCGTCAAACTGCAGCCCGAGCGTGCGCAGATCCGCCGTAATGCGCGCGGCGGCGCCGACCACGACGCGCGCGGTGTCGAGATCTTCGATGCGCAACAGCACCCGCCCGCCCGCCCGCCGCCCGCGTCCCCACGCCAGCACCGCAGCGAGCGCGTTACCGAGGTGTAGGTCGCCGGTGGGCGAGGGCGCGTAACGGCCGACGTAAGCAGCGTGCAGCACGGTGCACCATCGCCAACCAGCGCGCGGGTGACAAGGGTGCGCGCTGCGCCACAATCAACGCGGTGGGCGATCGTGGCGTTGTGTTGTCGACGTTGCCGGTGCTGCAAAGTCCCGCCAAGCGAGCACGCCGGCAGCGCGCGGATCATCGACCTCCACCGGCTTGAAGGGGCATCTGCAAGCGGCGTCGTTTGTGGCGTG
>JAYTVG010000273.1:0-2006 GCA_043744135.1 Deltaproteobacteria bacterium
GCGAGCATGCGCGCAGCAATCATCGGCGCGATGGCGAGTGCGCCGGTACCGACGACGACGGCGATGGCGAGGTAGGCGATTGCGTCAAACGATTCTCCGCGCGCGCGCTGGATGATCTGTGTCATGCGAACACACGTGATGGTGCCGACGAGACAAGCGAGCGTCAGCGCGGGTCCCGACATGACCCAGGGCAACGTCACGTCAAGATCTCCGAGCAAGCCCGACAGGGGCAACCACAACAGCGTCGCGGGTCCGGCCACAACAACAACCGCGAACACCCGCCCGCCTATCGACGTTGCGCTGCCCGCAGCCAGCGCCGCTGCCACCACGAGTGCTATCAATGCGACCGCGCGCACCGTCGTCGGCTGCGCCTGCACGCGCCACAAGCCCCACACCGCAGCACCGCTGCCGACCGAGACCACACCCGAAAACGCCGCCCACGCCGTCGCATAGTCGAGACGGTCCGACGCCACCTTGAGCGCGCGGCGCGCCGACAAAAAGCGCGTTGCGCGCGCCCCGACCCACGCGCTGTGCACCGGCACGCTCAGCGACGCGACCGTCATGACGAGGTGCGACAACGACACCGGCCACAGCTGCGACGTGCACGCGAGCGCGACGAGCACGACGACGCCGATGCCCGTGGCCAAACGCGATCGGCCCTGCGGCACCAGCGTCGTGCCAACGCGAACGGCCGAAATCAACAAAGCAGTGTAGGCCCACGCAAACGCCATGCGCGCAGTTTACACGAGGCTTGTCGGAAACTCGCGTTTGGTCGATGGTTGCTGCGAGGTGCCCGTGCAGACCTTGACAGAACAAAACGCGTTGTGTCGTCCGTTTGGTGACGCGCTGCGCTTCGTGGTTGCGCAAGGGGGCTTGACGGCGCTCGAGATCGCAACGGAACAGTGCGAGGCGCAGATGTTTGTGCACGGCGCCCACGTCATGCGCTGGGTGCCGACGGGGCAACGTCCGGTGCTGCACGTGTCGCCGAAGTGCATCTACCAAGTGGGCAAAGGGTTGCGCGGCGGCGTTCCCATCTGTTTTCCGTGGTTCGCCAATCGCACCGACGATCCGCGGCCCCTGGGTACGCCGTCGCCAAACCACGGATTTGTCCGCACCAAGCCGTGGCACGTGGACGCCGTCGCCATCGACGACAACAACGGCCGCGCAATCGTGCAGATGAGCACGCGTGATGATGATGACACGCGCGCGTTGTGGGACCACGCGTTCGCGTTGCGCTTGACCGCGTCGTTTGGATCGTCGCTGACGGTGACGCTCGCTGTTGAAAACACCGGCAACAGTGAATTTACGTTTGAGCAAGCCCTGCACAGCTACTTCGAAGTCGGCGACGTCACGCGCGTGCGCGTCGAGGGACTACAAGCGGGCAGTTACATCGACAAGCCTGACAACCGCTCCGTGAAGCGTTGGCATGGAGCGGCCCTGGGGTTTGCGCAAGAAGTCGACGCGGTGTTTGTCGACAGCAAGGTGGGCGTCACGCTGGTCGATCCAGTGCTGTCGCGCGCGCTGCGCATCGACAAAAGCGGCAGCCGCACCACGGTGGTGTGGAATCCCGCGCTCGTGCTTGGGCAAACCATCCCCGATATCGGGGGTGAGGCGTGGCGCAATTTTGCCTGTGTCGAATCCGCTAACGCTTTGCCGCACGCCATTGCCCTGCCGCCGCGCGCGGTGCACCAGCTCATGCAGCGCGTGACGGTCTTGCCCCAGGTAGCAGCGCTGTAGCCTTGTTAGTTCGCACCGTTCATTGACGTCACGTTTCACAACCCAACGAAAAGAGCCGTCCTCATGTCCGAACAAGATCTCAAAGACGAACTCGCGAAACTTAAAAAGGAAAATGAAGAGCTGAAGGCTGCGAAAGGGAAATCGGGCCAGTTCAGCATGAAGGTGAGCGAAAAAGGCGCGTTGTCGATCTACGGCATGGGGCGGTTCCCAGTCACTTTGTACCAAGAGCAATGGAACAAGCTGTTGGAGCACGCTGATGAGATCAAAGC
>JAYTVG010000274.1:0-6442 GCA_043744135.1 Deltaproteobacteria bacterium
GCGTCGATCAATGCCGTAGCAAAGCCCGGCATCAGCGTGTGCGCTGGATCGTCGAAGATGCCGGGCACGCTGGACGCTAAGACGCGCTCGCCAAAAGAAAACACCATCGGTGTAACCGTCGAAGCGCCGTCCGCTTGCCAGCTGTCATACAGGTCCGCGCTCGCACCACCCGTCGTGACCATGCGCGCCGCCTCGGGCAGCTGCACGCGATGCCCCGACGGCATGCTGGCGTCGACGACGACAAATGCGTCAGACGGAAACGGCAAACCGCAGTCCACGTCAAACAACAACAGCGAACAGTCATCCCGTAACGCCAACGGCGCCGGCTGGCACGCGTCGCAAGCTGCCACAGACGCGAGCAACATCACCGCAAACGATCGCGTCGCCACATGCATCGTGTCGCACGCTTACAGCTCGGGTGCGGTCTGCCGAGCACTATCGTTAGGCGCCGGTCGGGCGGTCGGCGGATTGCGCGCGATGCGCACCAGCGGCCCTGCGGTGTTGACGGTGCCAAGCGCGCCGCTGCGTAACACTGCGGACGGCACGGCGTCGGGCATGGCGTACACGTCGCCGGTGCACGGCAAGCCGGCGCTAGCGTGCCGGCGCAGATCCGTCGTCGACACCACCAACATTTGTGCGCCGATGACGTCAACGATGAAGGGTGCGAGCGCGTCGGACACAACAACCAACGCGCCCGCGGGCACATCGCGCAACAGCGCTGCGATCGGCCCCGATGGCGCAGCACCTGCCGCAGGCATGCAGCCATCGCGCAACACCATCGGCCACGCGACGCGCCCGCGATCGACGGCGACCAACAGGCGCGGATCGTCCGCGTGGCTCGCCAACATCGGGTTACCAGCCTCGGGGCGCCAGTTGTCAAACATGCGGCGCAGCTCGGCGCCAGCAACGTTGGCGTTGTCGGTGCCGCGCGCAACGATGCACACGAGCATCACCGCGCTACCAAACAGTGCGGCCAACAGCGTCGTGCGTACGTGGGCGTCGCTGGCGCAGGCGATGGCAATCGGCAGCGCCAACGCCGCCACCGTCAGCAGCGACGACACCCGTGGGCTGGCGCCGAGGGAGAGCAACACCGTGTCGGCTGAAAACCCGCGCCACACCAGCGGCAACACCAACTCACCGACGGGGTTGCGCAGCGTGTCTGGCAGATGCGGAAACAATGCACCCGCGAGCCCCGCGCTCACAACGCCTGCACCAACGGCAAACGCGAGCAGCATGCGCACCGCGCGCGGGTGCGTGCGGTCGTACGCGTGCACCACGAGCAGCGCGCCGACGCCAAGCAAGCCGATGAGCTCGCTGATGTAACGCGGACCCACACTCCAGCCACCACGCCAGCCTAAAAATCCCGCGATGAACCACCCGTACGCGAGGGTGGTGGTGACGAGGACAACGCGGGTGGCTCGTGGCACGCGGTTGCTCGACAGCGCCCACAGCCCAAGCGCGCACACCGGCGCAAAAAACAACAAGCCATTTTCAAACGACAGCAGTGAGGTGCCGAGGGCTTGCAGGTGCGGCGCGCCGATGCCGAAAAATCCCGGCCGCACGAGCGCATCGTAGCCGCGGTTTTCCAGCGCGCCGTAGCCAGTGCGCCACGGTGCGCCAAACATTGCGTGGTGAGCGACCATCACCACGGCAGTTGGTCCGGCCGCGCCGAGCGCAAGCGCACGCACGGTGTAAAATGACGGTGCGCGCCACAGCATTAACGCCGTCAGCGGCACGGCCGCGAGCACCATCGGGTACTCACTGCCGCACGCCAGCGCCAACACGAAGCCTGCGCCAAACGCGTGCGAAGGTGCCGCCGCGCCGACGTCGTGAAGCGTCGCCTCGCTAGCCCACGACAACACCAGCGCGCACGATAACGTTGCCAGCGCGTGGCCCGACAACACGCTGAGGTTCGCGAGAGTGCTCGACGCGATGACGAGGGCAGTCAGCGTCAAATGCGCGAGCACCGGCGCCACCCGCAAACGGATGAAGCTCGCGCGCAACAACACCAGCAACATCACGCACGGCAGCAGACAGCCAAAAAAGCGGCACACACGTGTGAGCGCGGGACGGTTCAAATCGCCGCACAACGGTCGCACCACTGCGTAGCCTGCCGCGGCCATGAGGCTCGGCAGCGGTGCTTTTGAGGCGTACAGCTTGCCGTTGTGCGTCGCTTTGTCGTCGATGTAGCCCCACGCGCGCACGACGTTGTCGATGGCGAAGCTGTGCTCGTGCACAAGCGCGCGCGCCATGAAGATCCGCACGCCCTCGTTGGGGTTGTTCAGCGGCGTATGCAGTGGCGCGGAAAACGCCATCGCGATGAGCAAGCTGGCAAAGAACCATGCGTGCAGGCGCGTCGAGACGTTTGACATCGACACGTCGGGCCTCAGGTTGCGGTGCGCCGCAACAGCAGCGCCTCAGCGCACAGCGCGAGCGCCGCCAACAGCAACAGCGCGGGCCACAACTTGGTGTCGTCGTTGTGAGCGTCGTCGTGGCTGTCGCTGGCGGCGCCGGCGGGCAGGGCGCGCGTCAGGGTGTCAGGTGCGGCGCGGCGCAGGTCGCTTTCGGCGGCCGCGATCAACACCGTGAAGCCTGCTGCGGGTTGAGCGACCGCGTCGCCGCCCTCCATGCGCGACGACACGCGGTATGCGCCCGCCGTGTGTGTGGCATCAAACGCGACGCTGCTGGCGCCGGCTGGCACCGTCAGCGTCGTTACTGTGCCGTCGGGCGCCAGCACGTCAAGTGTAGCGGTGCCGGCCACGACGCGGATCTGGCGCACCTCGCCGACGCGCAAGGTTTGCGCTTGGTTGTCGTCGAGCGCACCACCCGCGTACAACACCAGCTGCTGCATCAAGGGGGCAAATCCTGGGCGAATGGCGAGGTCGCTCCAGTCGCGGTCGACGCTGGTGAGCAGCGTGAGCGCGCGACCCGCGCCGACGCGCCGCTCAAGCAACGCCGGCGTTTGGTTCGAAAAGCGCGCGAGCACGCTGGTGGCAGCTGTGGGCGCGGGCTCCACCAACATCAACGTTTTCGTACGCACGCGCGCGAGGCCTGCGAGATCGTTGGTCGTGTCGCCAACGCCACCAGCGCTTGCCGCCGCCAATCCTGTCAGCGCAGGGTGCGTGACGTCGAACTGCGCGAAGGCCAACACTTCTGCGACCGCCGCATCGTCGAGCAGCGTTTGGCCCTTTTCGCCGCGCAGCCGCGCGGGCAGCAAGTCTGCAAGTGCAGCGTTCATCCAGTCGACGTCGATCTGATCGCCCATGGTGATGAACAATCCCGCCCCCGCTTGCACGTGTTCGCGCAGCGCGACCGCGACCGCGTCCGGCAAGCGCGCCACATTCGCCAGCACAATGACGCGCGCATCGGTGACGTGCGTGGCGGTGACTTGATCGGGCGTCAGGGTGGTGAGCCGCAGCCGTGCAGCACCACCGCGCACCGTCAACAGCGCGCTGTTGAGGTAGTAGACCTCGTCGTCAAACGGCACAGCTTGCGGTGCGCCGTCGATGATCAACACGGCGAGCGGCCCAGCGATATTGAGCGCGAGCGCTATCGTGTCGTCGACAGTGAGCGCGTCGGGTGGCAGCACCACTTGCGCGAACGTCGGCCCGGTCGCGCCCCCTTTTGGCACGGCACCGAGGTTTGCGGGTGAGCTCGGCAGCTCCGCGTGAAACACCGCGCTGGCGACGTCGTTGCCGTTGAGCGTCACGCGCGTGCGTGCGCTGCGTGCGCCATCCAACAAGAGATCGACGTCGGCACTGTCCGCTTCGCCGAATGCTTGCGCTTGCATCTTCACGGTGATGCCGTTGCTCAAACGCGCCGCTGTCCGTTCAACGCGCGCGTCCAGCAGCGCGTGGTTGGTCGTCGCGGTGCCGATGGCGCGCCATGAAACGAGGGTGCCGTCGGCGCGCGGGCCGGCAGCAGTGGCGCCGACAAAGGCGTGGGCGGCCAGATCCGACAACACCACGATACGCCGTTCGCCATCGCCAACGACCGATTGCACGAACACGTTGGCGCGCGCCACGCAGCTATTGAGGTCCATGGTGGTGAAGGTGACGTTGGCGGACTCAAGCGCGCTGAGCAGTGCAGCGCGCTCAAATGTCGGCGACGCCAGCTCGCGCACCGGCGCTGCACACAAAAGCGCCCCGACGCGTACGTCGGCGGGTTGTTCGCGCACGACGTCGAGCGCGGCCGCGCGTGCTTGCGCGTACACGGTGGTGCCGTCGCTGCTTGCCTGCATCGACGCCGTGGCGTCGAGGACGATCATGACCGCGAGCGGCACGCGACTCGCTTGCGAGACCCGCATGGCTGACAAAAACGGTTGCGCGATGGCGGCTGCGACGCAGGCCACCAACACCACGCGCAGCAACAACAGCAGAAGCTGACGCAAGCGAATGGCGCGCGCGGTGCGACGCTGGCTGCGCAACAAAATCTCCACGAGCGCAAATCGCACATGGCGCGCGCGGCGCTTGGAGATGAGGTGAATGACGATGGGGACCGCCACCGCCGCAAGGCCCGCGAGCAGCAGCGGCGTGATAAACGCGAGGTTCACGCGCCCACCTGCAGCGCGCGCTCAAGCACCAGCACCGGCGACTCGTCAGTGACAGCGAGCGTGTAACGCAGGTCGCGCGACACACAGCGCGCGCGGATGTCGCTCAAAAAAATCTCGAGTTCCAGTTGATACGCGTCTTTGACGAGTGGCGCGTCCACCTGCACCACGCGCTCGCTTTCGAGGTCTTCAAAGCGGATGACGCCGTCAAACGGCAACTCGAGCTCATCGCGATCGAGCGTTTGCACCACCAGCACGTCGCAGCCGCGCTTGCGCAACACGGCGAGTGCGTCGAGGGCAGTGACACCGACGTCAATCAGGTCCGACACCAGCACCACCAGCGAGCGCTGCTTGACGCGTGCGACGACGGCCGCGAGCGTGCCTGCCAGGTCGGTTGTGCCGCCGGCCTGCGCGGCGTCGAGCACGGCGAGTACGGCGCTTAAGTGGGCTTGCGGTGCGCGCGCCGGCAAGTACGCGCTCTCATCGGCTGCGAACACCGACAGCGACGTCGGGTCGCCGCGCCGCACCGCCAACCACGCAAGCGCCGCAGCGAGAGTACGCGCGGTGTCGAGCTTTTGGTGGTGGTAGCTGCCGCGCGCGCCGCCCGCGTACGCCATCGACGACGACGCATCCACCACCAACACCAGCGGCAGCCGCGTCTCATCCATAAACCGCTTGACGTAGCTGCGATCGTTTTTACCGAGCACCTTCCAGTCCAGATGCCGCAAGTCGTCGCCGGGTGTGTACAGCTTGTGCTCCGCGAAGTCGGCCGATGAGCCGAAGCGTTTGCTGCGGTGCGCACCCGCGAGCAAACCCTCAGCGACCACACGCGCGCGCAGCTCCAACGACGCGATGCCGTACACGGTGGCGGCGTCGAGCGTCGGCGTCGTCGTGCTTGAGGCGCCGTCAACAGCGCTCACCCCGCGGCTCGCACGTCGGACTGTGTGGGCACGGCTTTGACGATCGCCGCCACCACATCGACAGCGCGCACGCCTGCAGCTTGGGCCGCAAAGGTGACGACGATGCGGTGCGCCATGACTGGTTGTGCGACATCTTTGACGTCGTCGATGCTGGCGGCGAAGCGGCCTTGCAACACCGCGCGCGCCTTGGCGGCCAAAATCAAATACTGGCTCGCGCGCGGCCCCGCACCCCACGCGATCTGCTGCCGCATGTCGACGCCGGTCCTGCCCGCGCTTTTGATGGTGGTGCTGGTGTCGGCGCTGGTGCTGTCGTTGGCGTGCGGACGCGTCGCACGCACCAAGCGCACAGCGTAGCGCACCACATGGTCGGGCACCGGTACGCGCCGCACCAGGTCTTGAAAGCGCACGATGTCGTCGGCGCTCAACACCGGCGACAGCGCGCACTGCGCACCCGCCGTCGTCATCTTGACGATCTCGACCTCTTCATCTTCTTGCGGATACGCGACGTCGATCAAAAACATGAACCGATCGAGCTGCGCTTCGGGAAGCGGATATGTGCCCTCCTGCTCGATGGGGTTTTGCGTCGCGAACACCAAAAACGGCGTCGGCAGCGCAAAGGTTTGGCCGCCCGCAGTGACGCGCTGTTCCTGCATTGCTTGCAGCAGTGCCGCTTGCGTCTTTGGCGGCGTGCGGTTGATCTCGTCCGCCAACAACACGTTTGCAAACACCGGCCCCCGCAAAAATCGAAAGCTGCGCTTGCCCGTCGCTTTGTCCTCCTCCATTACGTCGGTGCCGGTGATGTCCGACGGCATCAGGTCAGGCGTGAACTGAATGCGGTTGAAGTCCAAGCCGAGCCCTTGCGCCAGAGTTTGGATGAGCAACGTCTTTGCGAGCCCTGGCACACCGACAAACAAGCCATGGCCGCGCGAAAACAACGCGATCAACAACAGCTCGACCACGCGGTCTTGCCCAA
>JAYTVG010000275.1:0-2000 GCA_043744135.1 Deltaproteobacteria bacterium
GTGGCGAAGCGGCGCGCAAAACCCAAAGTGAGCGCGCCGGGATCAAACATCTTTTCAAGCTCACCGAGTGTGTCCGGCGACTCGCCGTGACGCGCCAACATCTTGCGCAAACGGCTGCGCATGAAAAACACCAGCTCAAGCTTTTGCTTTTGGTGTCCCTCCCAGAGTTTTTTGTCCGCGATAGACGCGATGTGCTCCTTGAGGTTGCCAGCCTTTTCTTCGGCGTCGAGGTTCTCCAGCGAGATGCCGACGTCTTCACACAGCCGGCGTAGCGATTGCCCAAGCCACGTCCCCATGTGCACGCCGTTGGTGACTCCGAGGATCTCCTTACCGCCAAGCACGTCGCGCCAGGTACCGTTGGCAGTGCGCGCGTGAAGCTGGCTGACGGCATTTTGCGCGTTGGTCATGCGCAACGAAAACGCCGTCATGTCGAAAAATGCCGGATCGCCGGTTTCACCTCGACCGAGTTCCAAGACGCGCTCGATTTCCACACCCGATTTATCGAGCAGTGGCTTGGTCAACTTGCGTACCAAGTTCGCGTCAAACTTTTCGTTTCCTGCCGACACCGGCGTGTGGATGGTGAACACGCACGAGCGCTTGACGTGTTCGACGGCGCTTTGCATGCCGATGCCCGCTTTCATGTCTTCGCGCATGCGCTCCACCAACAAAAATGCCGAGTGCCCTTCGTTGAGGTGCCACACCGACGGCTCCACACCGAGCGCACGCAAGGCGCGAACGCCGCCAACCCCGAGCACGAGCTCTTGGTGCAAACGCATCTCGCGCCCGCGCACGTACAGTTGGCCGGTGATGGGACGGTCGGCGGCAGCGTTGTCGGGCAGGTCGGTATCGAGCAACAACAACGGCACGCGACCCACGCGTGCAACCCACACAGCGACGGTGACAGTGCGGCCTGGGAACTCGACGGCGATCTCAAGCGGTCGCCCACTGCTGGGATCCTCCACACGCAACAGCGGCATCTGCGCCGGCTCCAGCTGAGGGTACGCGTGCTCCTGCCTGCCTTCGGCGTCGATGGTCTGGCGAAAGTACCCTTGGCGATACAACAGCCCGACGGCGACAAACGGCAAGTTCATGTCGCTGGCGGTTTTGACGTGATCGCCAGCGAGCACACCGAGTCCCCCTGAGTAGATCGGCAAGTGCTCGTGCAAACCAAACTCGGCGCAAAAATACGCGACCGGTCCGCGCACGTCGTCACGCTTGCTCAGTTGGCGGCCCCACCAGGTGCTCGCGGTCGTGGTGCTTGCGTCTGCCATGTACGCATCGAATTGCGCGAGCGTGGTTTCGTACTCGGCCATGAACTCAGGGTTATCTAAGACGTCGGTCCAGTCGGTCTTTTGCTGCAGGATCGGGATCGGGTTGCGCGCGTTTTGCCATGTGTGCGCATCGATGCGCTTAAACAACGACACCACGCGTGGGTGCCAGGTCCAATACAGATTGTAGGCCAAGCGGCGCAGCCCCTCTAAGCGCGCAGGCAGCGGAGGGTTTGCGATGGCGTGAGCGGGCAGCGTCGACAACACGAGGTTCAGCATGCGACGGGTTAGCGCATTTGGATGCGTGACGTCGAGTGTTCGGCCGCGCGACGCGCCGTGGGCCGGCAACGGGTTTCGCGTCAGCGAGGCTGGTCTTGACAGCTTTTGCCGATGAGATACCCAAGCGTGCGCGGGCTCGTAGCTCAATTGGCAGAGCAATGGACTCTTAATCCGGAGGTTGAAGGTTCGATTCCTTCCGGGCCCACCACAACGACAACGCCGCGGGCTACTCTCGCGGCGTTGTTGTTTGAAGCGCGCTCATTGCGCAGCCGCCGGCTCAACGTGCCTGCGGTGCGGCGCGCACCGCTTCGACAGCGCTCGCGCCCGTCGACGTGAGCGGTGCAGCCCCCGAGGGCGGGTTGATGCAGACGACCGATGGCAACACGTCGATGCGCGGCGCGCCGTTGAGGTGGCGCTCGGGGAACTGGTGGTAGTGAGCCATTTCGACGTCGT
>JAYTVG010000276.1:0-6438 GCA_043744135.1 Deltaproteobacteria bacterium
CAAAAAAATCCGAGCGTGACGACGCGCAAACAACTCCGCGGAGCGCTGCATGATAGCGCTTTGATCCGCGCGTTTGAGGAGACCTCGCGTGTCTTCAGCGCGCTGCGCGAGGTGCTCCGCCACGATGCGCCACAACAGCAAAAGGGCGTCGTTGTGGGCGGGTGTTGGTGCTGCGACGCGATGGTGGTTGTTGCGAAACAGATGATCGACGGCGTCGATCTCATGCGCCAGGTCCAACACCACGATGCGCGCGAGCATGTTCACAAGCGCGACGTCGAGCTTCGGTAGCTCGTGCATACGCCCAGCGAATCGGCGCTGCAGCGCAGCGTCATCCCACGCAACGTCGCTGTCCGCAGGCGGAAACGCGCTGTACAAGTCGCATAGTTCCTGCGCGATCAGGTCCGCGATGGCTTGCGTCCCTGACACGGGTTTCGCTTCCAGAATCGGTTCGTAGCGCTTCCACCAAACCACGCCTCCGTGATAGCACGCCCCGGTCATCAGACACGCGCAAGTCAGCCGCGAAAGGTCACCATGAGCAGTATCATCCACGTTTCGGCCCGCGAGATTTTAGACTCACGAGGCAACCCGACCGTCGAGGTGGATGTGGTGCTTGAAAGCGGCGCCGAGGGGCGCTTTGCCGTGCCCTCAGGCGCGTCGACCGGCGCGCACGAAGCGCTGGAACTCAAAGACGGCGACGCCAAACGCTATTTGGGCAAAGGCGTCTTGGTCGCGGTCAGAAACGTCAACGAGGTCATCGCGACCGAGGTCGTGGGGATGGATGCCGACGATCAAGTCGCGCTCGACCAGGCCATGCTTGCTATCGACGGCACCCCGAACAAAGGCAAGCTCGGCGCAAACGCGATTTTGGGCGTGAGCGTCGCGGCAGCGAAAGCCGCTGCCGAGGACCACGCGCTGCCGTTGTATCGCTACTTGGGTGGCGCTGCCGCACGCGTGCTTCCGGTGCCGCTCATGAACGTCATCAACGGCGGCAGTCACGCTGACAACAACATCGACATTCAAGAGATGATGTTGGTGCCGGTGGGCGCGCCGTCGTTTAGCGAAGCGCTGCGCATGGGTGCAGAGACCTTTCACCACCTCAAAAAGATCTTGCTCGCGCGCAAGCTCAACACCGGCGTCGGTGACGAGGGGGGCTACGCGCCGGACCTGCCTAGCGACACCGCGGGCTTTGAAGTGTTGATGGAGGCTATCACCGCCGCTGGCTACCGGCCGGGCGTCGACATCGCGCTCGCCGTCGATGCGGCGGCCTCGAGCTTTTTTGACAAGCAGAAAAAAACCTACCGCTTCGACTCAAAGGACGTCGACCGCGCGTTCATGATCCAGTTTTGGACGGATGCCATCGCTAGGTTTCCCATCGTGTCGATCGAAGATCCTCTCGACGAAAATGACTGGGAGGGGTGGAAGCAATTCACGCAACAGCTCGGCGGCAAAGTGCAAGTCGTAGGGGACGACTTTTTTGTCACGAACCCCGCGTTGTTGCGCCGCGGTATCGATGAAGGTGCGGCCAACAGCATCCTCATCAAGCTCAACCAAATCGGCACGCTCACGGAGACGCTCGACGCTATCGACATGGCCCATCGCAGCGGTTTCCGCTCGATTATCAGCCACCGCTCGGGTGAAACGGCTGACACGACGATAGCCGACCTAGCCGTCGCGACCGGCGCGGGGCAAATCAAAACCGGCTCGTTGTCGCGCTCGGACCGTGTGGCCAAGTACAATCGGCTGCTGCGAATTGAAGAGGAACTTGACGTCGCTGCGCGCTACCTCGGCCGCGGCGCGTTGCTGCAAGGTGCACGGTGATGCGCTTCGTGCACGCGCTGCCGTTCGTGCTTGCGATGAGCGCGGCGTCGCACGCCAACGCGTACACCGTCAAAGGTGGCGATATGCTGATCCGCCCGGTGGCGGGCGCGTCTGTCAACGTGCTGCGCTACCCGGCTGCCACCCGTGCCACGCCGTATGGCGGCCTCCTGCTGGGCGCCGACTTCGACTACAGCTTAGATGGGCCCATCAACATCACGGCAGCGCTGCGGCCGGTGTTTTCGCCCAACTACATCGACGTCAACCTCGGCGTCGGCGCGAAATATCGCATCGTGCAGCTTGAGGCGCCGTTCATCCCGTACGGCTCAGCCATGTTGACGGGGGCTGTCGGTGGGCCACTGGGCGCGGGTGCCGTGCACCTCAACCTGGGCGCGCGCCTAGCCGCGGGCGTGGATTATTTTGTCATGCGCAACCTGGCCGTTGGCGTCGAGATGGCGGCCGAAGGGGGGGCCTTGTTGGTGCCGACCGTGACGCCGGAAGTGTCGACCGAGTTGTTGTTTGGTGTGTCGTTTCGCCTTTGATGGATTCGACGACGCCGCCTCAAGACCGCTGTCTTTTACAAAACAGTCTTGCTATCAGCCCGATGCCGAACCCGGTTTGAGTACGTGACGATGAGGTTTTCAATGATCCGTCTCGGTCCATGGATGACACACGCAAGCGCCGCAACACGAGGACTGCGGTCCTCCCGTGCCGTGTCGGTCGGCGCTGTGCTCGCACTGGTTTGTTCCCTGCACACGACGCCTGCACGCGCCGAGGATCCGGCGGCGGACGAGGCTAAAACCGACACCAGCGCAGCGACGCCCGTCGACTCCGCCGCGCAGGACTTGCAGCGCACTGAAGAGCGCGCCCCGCGCGCTGGCACTCCGCTCATCCAAAACAAGCTCTATCCGATGCGCTTCCGCCTCGAGGTGACGGGCTTTTTTGACTACACGCTCAACGACAAATACGTACACGGCATCGGTGGCAATTTGGCATTGGGGTTCCATATTTTCGACTGGCTCGCCGTCGAAGGGTTCGGCGGCTATCTCGTGAGCAACGAGACCGGCATCGTGAAAAACGTCCGCAGCGACGGAAGCTCGTTTAAGCGCGTGACGGCCGATTGTAATGCCGATGTGGGCTGCGAGCCGCAGCTGCCTGATCTATGGCAGCCGACCTGGTTTGCAGGTGCTGACGTGCAGTGGGCGCCGATTTACGGCAAGTTATCGGCAGTTTCTGAGTTGGACTTGAGTTTTCAGCTCTACGGTTTGCTCGGCGGGGGAGCCGAAGGCATCACTAAGCAAAACGCCACCCAAGGGTACTTCCCGGCTCAGATTCGTCCGAGCATCAACTACGGCCTCGGTCTGCGCATCATCCCGTGGACCTACGTCGCGGTGCGCGCCGAGCTGCGCAACTACAACGGGCTCAACCCCAACGTGCCCGAACACGACGCTGCCGACGAGGGCAAGTGCACAAGCGGCTACGTGCTCACGAGCGGGCGGGAAAAACAGTGTTACCCAGACATCTCTCAAGTCACCATGCTGCAGGTCGGCGTGTCGTTTTTGTGGTGAAGCCAGTGACCGTTGTCCGCAGCGTACCGACCATAGTGAGCATTCTTTTTCCGACTGCATCGACCTCCTCGGGGACATCCATGTTGCGCACGTTCGCCGTCGTCAGCACCTTCAGCGCTTTGTTGTCGCTGCCTAGCATCGCGCAAGACGCCAGCACCGACGCGCCGACCGATGCGCCGACCGAGCGGGACGCACCAGCAGACGCGGCAGATGCGCCGGCTACCCCATCACAAGCCACGGCGCCGACCACGACCGAGGAGACGGTCTTCGTCGTGCAAGGCAAGCCGTACTTGGTCGCAGGGTCGTTTGAGATCGCGCCCCAGCTCGCGCAAAGCGTCAACGATCAGTTCACTTCGCACACCGGCCTAATGCTATCGGGCATCTACCACCTCAAAGAAAACGTCGCGTTCGAGCTCACCGGCGGCGTCTTTGGCACCTGGGATGTCGGTGGCCCGCGCCTGGGCGGCCGCGACACCGACTTGACGATCGAGCTGCGCGAAAAAGAAGCGCTGGCGCCCGAACGCGTCAAGCTCTACCAGTTCCCATGGCTGCTCGCGGCCGACGCCCAGTGGAGCCCCATGTACGGCAAGGTCTCGGTGCAAGACTTTGTTCTTGGCCAGTTCAACTTATACCTCTCTGTTGGTGCGGGCGCGCTCGGGTTGCAGCTCGAGACGCAAACGCAAAAC
The DNA here is from genome assembly GCA_043744135.1 of Deltaproteobacteria bacterium. GTDB lineage: Bacteria > Myxococcota > UBA727 > UBA727 > VGSZ01 > JAYTVG01. The sequence continues at coordinate 4,070 of JAYTVG010000276.1, forward strand.
GGCACCACCAAGACGTTCGCAGCGTTGCCGCTCCCCGTCGCCGCAGCGACGAGCTTCGGTGGCGGCTTGCGCTTTTACTTCACGGATTGGCTCGGGGTGCGCTTTGAAGTGCGCGACTACGTCATCCCGCTCGCGGTGCGCCAAGAGGAAGTGCCGGACGCCGACACCAGCTTTGACGTCACAAACCTCATCTTGGGCCAAGTCGGCGTTTCGTTCGTCTTTTAAGGGACCACCATGCACAACCTCACGCGCCTGGCAAAAATCGCCGTATGTCCCTCGTTGATGCTGACGGTCGCGGTGACGGCAATGTTTGCGCCCACTGCAGCTGCGCAAAATATCGACAAGGCCATCACCGCGTTCAAAAAAGCAGACTACGAACTGGCAGCGACGCAGTTCTATGCAGTCTTGCGGTTTGAAAACGAAGAGCCTGGCGACGTCGCTGAGGCGCAGTACGGCCTAGCGAAGAGCTTTGAAAAGCTCGGGCTACCGCTCGCCGCGCTCAAGTATTACGAGGACATCGCGAAGGTCGGCAACGATCACCCGAACTTTCAAAAAGCCGTTGAAGGTCTGGTCGACGTCGGTGATGCGCTCGACGACGACCTCAAAACGCCGCAGGTTCTTGACTCCATTTACACGCCCGAAAATGGCCCCGCGCTGCAAAAGATGAATCCCGAGATCGTCCAGCGCGTGCACTTTGTGCTCGGGCGCTACGGCTTCAACCGCGGCAACATCGGTGAGGCGCGCGATTTCTTGAAAACGGTCAAGGAGGGCAACCCGAGCTACCCGCACGCGCAGTACATGCTCGGACTGCTCGAGCTCGGCGTCGGCAACCCGCGCCAAGTCGCGCCGAAGTTCGCAGCGGTGTTCGATCACTTCGAAAAGGCGCGCCAGGCGATCCCCGCTGACGCCGCCGATCCGGCCTTGTTGGAGTTAAAGGACCTCACGACGCTTGCGCTTGCGCGAGCCCACTACGAGCAAGCCTACGCCCTCGACGAAGAGGACCCCAAGCGCGCCGAGGGGCTGCGCTTGTCCGCCAAGGAATTTAAAAACGTGCCGCGCTTCTCACCCAACTGGGATGAAGCGTTGTTTGAGCGAGCGTGGGCGGACACCGTCATGGGTGGTTACGGCAAGGCGCTGGGTGCACTGCACTCGCTGTCGGCGCCGTACTTCGTGGACGAATTTTATCCGGAGGCGAAAATCCTCAAGGCAATCATCTACTACTACAACTGCCAATGGGACCGCGTGAACGCCATCTTGGACGACACCAAGGCGACGTACGAGCCCATGGTGAAAGCGATGGAGGACATCGTTGCCAGCAACCTCGCTGACGACGAATGGTACCCGCTGTTGAAAAAATCGATGGAGCAAGATGGTGACAAGATGCAGGCGGGCATGTTGCCGCGTGCCGTCGCGCAAGCGATTGCGAAAGATCCAAAGTTCAAAAAGATGCAGGGTTTTTTGAAAGAGATCGATCGCGAGGGGAAAATCTTTCAAAAAAACGACGCGTTTTCAAAGTCCGATATGGGCCGCGAGATGACCGATTTTGCCAACGACGCGCGCGACGCGTACCTCGGCGTCATCGGGAAGTTTCTCAAAAACAAAGTGCGCGACACCGCGGGCGAGCTGTCGGACGTCACCACCCGTGCCTCCATCGTGTCGCTCGAGACAAAGACAGCAGAAGCCGACTGGCTTGAGCAGGGAAAGACGATCGCGGGTCAATCGCGCAAGCGCCTGCCACGTCCCTTCATCCCCGACGACACGTTTCAGTTCTGGTGGTTCCGCGACGAGTATTGGGTTGATGAACTTGGCTACTACGAGTTCACCATCAAAACCGAGTGCTTCGAATAGTAAAACGCGCGACACCTGGACCGCGACGTCGTGGGGTCGGCGCCCGTTAGGCGCCCATCGCACAAACGCAAACGGGCGCGTCAAGCAAGGCGAGAGTGCGAGCCCTTCCGGGCAGGTGGCGCCCGCACAGGTGCGCAATGCCGGCGTTGAAAACCGGCGTAGTCGCTGCACCCTCGCCGGTGCTGCATCGCGACGAGCGTCCACCGCAGCGTCACTGAGCACCATGCGATCGTCGACGTCAAACAAAACGCCGAAAGCCGTTGCCTCGCGGCAAACAATTCAATAGCAAAAATATATGGGTGTCGCCTTTTTCGACGTCCGCGTGAGGTTTGCCGAATGACGACCCAGACGGTCTCGTCGCTCGCCCGTTGGGCGTTCGTTGTCTCCATCGCGTTTGTCGCGACATCGCTTGAGGTGACCGAGCGTGGCGCCGCGATCGGTGCAGCGCATGCTGCGAAACCGAAGAAAGCCAAAAAGTCTGACGACAAAAAGTCTGACGACAAAAAGTCTGACGACAAAAA
>JAYTVG010000277.1:0-1998 GCA_043744135.1 Deltaproteobacteria bacterium
GCGCCATCGTGTCCGTCTTGCGGCTTGCTGTTCGCCGCCGCGATCGCATAAGGATTGTCGTATTTCGTCATGGCCTTCCCCAACAGCATGGGCTTACCGCGATGCGCTACACAAGTTCAGCGCGCGTGTGTCTCATCCTACCCTGGAGCCGACTGCGGTTGTGTGTGGGACGGCGCCGCTACACGCCGATGATACGGCGCCGCGCGTGCACACCACTTTGACTCCAGTGCGGAATTCCGCGACAGCACGCACATGGACCCCGGACCACGCCCCGATCTGCGCACAGGCCACGTCGAAGTGATTTGTGGCCCGATGTTTTCGGGCAAGACCGAGGAGCTGATTCGACGCTTGCGCCGTGCGCAGATCGCGCGCCAAGCGGTGTTGGTGGTGAAGCCAGCGATCGACGATCGCTACGACGCCACCGACGTGGTGTCGCATTCGGCGTTGCGCATCGCGTCGATCCCCATCGCCGACAGCGCCGCCATCGAGCCGCTGCTCAAGCGCCAACCACAGCGCATCGCCGTCCTCGGTGTCGATGAGGCGCAGTTTTTTGACGACGGACTCGTGGCCGCGCTGGAGACCCTGGCGGATCGAGGGGTGCGCGTGGTGGTGGCCGGCCTCGATCAAGACTACATGGGGCGTCCGTTTGGGCCGATGCCGCAGATTCTGTGTCTTGCAGAGGTCGTCACGAAGCAGCTGAGCGTGTGCATGGTGTGCGGCGGGCCCGCTTCCAAAAGCCAGCGCGTGCATCCCCAAGCCGCCAAGATCTCGCGGCCAGCGACGTCAACCTCGACTGAGCAAGTGTTGGTCGGTGGCGGCGATGCGTACGAGGCGCGCTGCCGCAGTTGCTACGTGCAGGGCATCGATACCCCCTCAAGGACACACCGATGACACTCCCGCACGACGGCGCTTACCAACACCTTCCGGCTCGCGAGCGCGAACTCGATCATCTGTATGGTGAAAACGTTCACATCCTCGCCGACCCGTTTTTGCTGACGCACCTGGCGTTTTTGTGCGCTGAGGGCACACGGCAGCCCGCCATCAACCAGGTGGTTCGCGACCTGTATCAGTACCTCATCAAAGCGGTGCTCAACGGCGAGTTCCCGCGCGAGGTGGTGCGCGTGCGCACGCGGATGGCGGCGCTTCACGAGCGCGGCGTTTGGACGGGTGAGGTCATCAAGGCACAACAGCGCGCCGTCAGCGTCAACATCATGCGCGCCGGCACGCTGCCGTCGCAGGTTTGCTACGACTTTTTGAACAAGACGCTCGACGCGACACTCGTGCGCCAAGATCACGTGGTGATGAGCCGAATGACCGACGCACACGGCCGCGTCACCGGCTCGCGATTTGGCGACTCAAAGATCGGTGGCGACGTGGATGGCGCGATCGTGCTGTTTCCTGATCCGATGGGTGCGACCGGAGGATCGCTGTGCGAGGCCGTTTCTTTTTATAAGGAAAAAGTCGCAGGTCGCGCGCGCAACTATGTCACGGTCAACCTCATCGTCACGCCCGAGTACTTGCGCAGGATGCGGGCCGAGCACCCCGACGTCGTCATCTACGCGGTGCGGCTGGACCGCGGCGCCTCTGATGCCGACGTCCTGGCGACCAAACCTGGCACACTATGGGACCGCGAATCGGGGCTGACCGACAAGCAGTACATCGTGCCGGGCGGCGGTGGCTTTGGCGAAATCATGAACAACGCGTTTTGCTAGCGCGCGATTGCTGACAACAGTGGCCACGTGCACGTAGGAGATCACATGAGCGGTTCGCCCAACACCCTTGAACTTCACCGTTCATCTTCCACGGTCCAGGAGGTGCTGCTCAGCGCTGAGCAGATCGCCAGCCGCGTCAAGCAGCTGGGCGCAGATATTACCTTGGCGTACGCGGGCAAGCTCGCTGGCCAGCCGCTCGTCGTGGTGGGCATCTTGAAGGGCAGCTTCGTGTTTTTGGCGGACCTGGTGCGCGCCATTGACCTGCCCATCGTCGTCGAGTTTATGG
>JAYTVG010000278.1:0-6431 GCA_043744135.1 Deltaproteobacteria bacterium
CAGACCATGAAAGCATACGCCACATTTGTCGCACTCGATGAGCACGCCAAGCCCAAGGCGGTGCCCGCGCTGGTGTTGCTCGACGACTCAGACCGCCGGCGCAGCGCCGCCGCGCACGCTCGCCGCGCTGCACGCTTGAGCGCGGTGGGCCGACCCGTCGAGGCTTAGCGCACCGTCACAATCCGAAGAAGTCGACGACGTCGCGCAGCAGGCAGCGGCCGCTGTCGTGCATAAACGGCGCTGCGGCGCCGCAACCCCCGCGTGTGTCGATCGGCAGCTCGTGCCCGACGCCTTGCAAAGTGATGCGCTCGACATCGCCCGCGCTGTCCCATTGGCGCGCCAACGCGTCGGAGCTGCGCGGGCTCACGACGTGATCGTCGCTGCCGTGCACAACAAGCAATGCGGGTGCTGCGACGTCACCGAGCGCGTCAAGGAGTCGGCGTGCCAGCGTGTCGGCGTCGACGGGTGCATCACCCGCTAGGCAGGCCGGCGCATCAGCGACCGAATCCGCACAGCGAAACGGGCCACCCGCGATCGATGCGCCTGCCGCGAAGGTGTCGGGTGACGTCGCCACCACCGCCACCGCCATGGCAGCACCTGCGGACACGCCCGCGATGAAGATGCGCCCGGCATCAACGGTTGCCGATTGCACGAGGTGGTTGACCATGGCTCGCACCGACCGGCTCTCGCCGCCCACCACATCGTCGTGCTCAAACCAATTGAAGCACCGTTGGGCGTTGTTGAGTACCGTTTGCTCGGGCGCCAGCACGGCGAAGTTGCGTGCGTCCGCGAGGCTCAGCAAGCCTGCGTTGCGCACGACGTCGTGGTCTTGTTGGCAGCCGTGCAAAAACACCACGAGCGGCACGTCGGTCGCGCTGTTTGTGGGCGCACGCCAGTACATCTCAAGTGCGCCCGGGTTGTCGCCAAACGCGGCGACGTGCACGAGCGCATCGTCAGTGCAGCCGACGCCGCACGCACAAAAGCAAGCCATCAGCGCACGAATCACTTAGCTGACCATGTGCCAGACGTCTTTGACGACGAGGCCTGCCATCAACAACAACAGCGCCACCAAGCCGACGAAGTTAATCCACACTTGCATGCTGGCGTTGAGGTCTTTGCGCACCACGCCTTCGACGGTCAAAAACAGCATCTTGACGCCGTCAAGCGACGGGATTGGCAGCAGGTTAAACAGCCCCAAGTTCACGCTCAACACCGCAAGCAGGTACAAAAAGAACCGTCCACCGCGCGCCACTTGCTCTTTCATTTCAGCGACGATGCCGACGGGACTGCTCATTTGCACGCCTGGCTCGCGCCGCACCAGCGCGCCGAGCGCTTGCAGGGTGCGCACGCTCTCGGCGCCGCACATGGTGACACCAGTGGCAGCGGCGTTCATGAGGCCGATGGACGGCGTACGCAAGGTGGGGCTGACGCCGATGCGGTAGTCGTCGCCGAGCTTTTGTGGGGTGATGTCGACGTCGAAGCGCTCAGAGCCGCGCAACACCGAAAACCTTACGGGCGCGCCTTGCTTGGCCATGATGCCGCTTTTAAACGCGTTGACATCGCTGGGTACGACGCCGTCGACGTGCGTGACGAAATCGCCAGGGCGCAGGCCGGCCGCCAGCGCCGGCGACGCGGGCACCACGTTGCCGAGTTCAACGACGTTTTGATCGAGGGGGGATGGCCAAAAATACGCCGACGCAAAAAACAACGCGGCCGCCATGATGTAGTTAAAGCCGGGGCCAGCCGCCATCACCAAAAAGCGCGCCCACCGCGGCCGGCGCACAAAGCTGCGCGGATCGTCAAGCGCACCTTCTTCGATGGCGCTCATGCCTTTGATCTGCACGTAACCGCCAAGCGGAAGTGCTGCGATTTGGTATTCGATGCCGTTGACGACGCGGCTCGCTAGCTTCGGCCCAAAGCCTATCGAGAAGCGCAGTACCCGCATACCGAGGGCGCGTGCGACGGCGTAGTGCCCGAGCTCATGCCACGCGATGAGCATGCCGACGCCTGCGATAGCCACCACAAGTTGAACGACGGAGAGGTCTTTAAACACCACGCGAGCTTAGCCGTTTGATGAAAGCGCTGCCACCGCCAATCGGGTCGCGGTTGCTTGACGGCGCCAACGGCCCTAGCACGAGCACATGGCGCCGCGTGTGTGGATCGATGGGGATGCGTGTCCGCGCGAGGTCAAAGACGTGATCTTTCGGGCCGCCGAACGCTTGCAGGTGCACACCACGCTGGTCGCCAACAGCAACGTGTTCGTGCCGCGCTCGCGCTTCATCGCGATGTTGCAAGTGAAGGGCGGCGCCGATGTCGCTGACGATCGCATCGCGCTCGAGGCCAGCGCCGGCGACATCGCCATCACCGAGGATGTGCCGCTGGCGGCGCGCTTGGTGCCAAACGGTGTCGTCGTCATCAACACCCACGGCGAGGTGATCGACGCTGACAACGTTGGTGAGCGCTTGTCGGTGCGCGACTTTATGACCGAGCTGCGCGACGTGGGCGTCACGACCGCAGGCCCGCGGCCGTTTAGCGCGCGCGACAAACAACGCTTCGCGAGCGCCCTTGACGCGGCACTGACGCGCGCGCTGCGGCGAGGCTGACGGTGTCGGTGGCACGCAGCAGGTGCACGCGCTGTTCGAGCTTTGCTTGAACCGTGTCGGCGCCGACGGCCGAGCGCGCACACTCGACGAACCGCTCACGGCGCCTGAGTGTCGTCGTCATCGTCATTGTCGTCGTCGAGCGCGAACACAAATGGGTAGCTCACGGTAACGGAGCCACCTCCTGCAGGCGCATCAAAAGGCAGGTTGACGATTTCTTTGAGCACGCGCGCTTCAAAAAACGGCGAGGCCATGGTGCTGTCGCTGACCTCGCCGCTGATGACGTGACCCCGCACGGGCCCGCCGTCGACTGCGTCGGCAGCGTCGGCAGCGACGACGAACACGACGGTGGCTTTGCCCGCAAGCTCCGGCGTGATGGCGAGGGCGGAATCATAGCACGCGAGCACTTTGGGCTCGGCCACACCAATCGCGGTCTGAATGCTGTTGCGCGACAAACCGACGGGCGGCAGGTCTAAAGCCGCATCAGCGCGCGCACCATCGCCACGAGCAACGCGACGCACAGCAGCAGCACTAGCAGGGGGAGCGGGTGACGAGGCGTCCGCCTGCGGCCGCGCAGCGCCGACGTCGCGACGGTGGCCATCAACGGCGCGCACGGGGCGCGCCAACAACGGCGCACCCGCTGCACCAAAGGCGGGCGAGGCGGGGGCCAAAGCGAGCAAAGCCTGAGCGTGGCCGTCACGCGGCGAAGCGCGAGTCCACAGCAACGCGGCACCAAGGCCAACAGCAACGACGACGGTGATGCGTAGCGTTTTAGGCATCAGCACACGACACCGCAGGCCGCGGGCAAGTTCCACAAGCGCAGATGCCACCACCCCGACGGCATCGAAAATGCCAGCCCCCCGGCGAAGAAAGTAGCCGGCCCCACCAGCGAAAAAAAATCTCGCACGACAGTCAATTGACAGCCGAGCGCAGCTCTCCTAAGCCCCACGCAACGACCACCGGGTGGGCGCGTCATGTCGACGCGAGCTGGCCGGTTGGTGTCACAGCGTCACGCCAGCGTGCGTAGGCGCCTCAGCTGCACCGTGCAGAGAGTTTGCGATGATCACCCGCGATAAAAAGACCGAGCTCATTGAGAAGTTTGCGCAAAAAAAAGGCGACACCGGCTCCCCCGAAGTGCAGGTCGCCATCCTGTCTGAGCGCATCAATATGCTGACGGAGCACTTCAAGGTGCACCGCTTGGATCACCACGGCCGTCGCGGCCTGTTGATGTTGGTGTCGCAGCGCCGCAGCCTGCTCGGCTATTTGAAGGGCAAAGACCTCAACCGCTACAAGGTGCTCATCGATACGCTCGGTCTGCGCAAGTAGAGATCACGTCGTGGGGCGGCTTTCGGGCCGCCTCCTTCGTTTGTACCGGTCGTGTACCGGTCGTGTACAGGTCGCGGTCGCGAGATCGAGACCGCTGTTCGTCCGCTCGCATCGTTTTTCAACCGTCCCGCAGGCATGCGATGAAGCATGCGGTCCACGTCGAAGGCTTGTACTTTCGACGTCCACCGCATCCTGTCATCCCGCCCAACGGACCCCTTAGGAGTCCACATGTCATTTTCGAATCCGGGTGAGATCACCCTCAAGCACAACTCTGAAAAATTCCATTCCGTCAGCGTCGACGTGGGCGACGTGCCCATGGTCTTTGAGGTCGGCCGCGTCGCGAAGCAAGCTGCCGGCGCCGTGTGGGCGCGCTGGGGCGACTCGGTTGTGCTTGTGACCGTGTGCGGTGCGCAGGCGCGCGAAGGCATCGACTTTTTCCCGCTCACCGTCGAGTACGTGGAAAAGACCTACGCAGCAGGCAAAATCCCCGGTGGCTTTTTCAAGCGTGAAGCACGGCCGCGAGACGCTGAAATCCTTAACTGCCGCATCATCGATCGCTCACTGCGTCCGTTGTTCCCTGAAGGCTACAAAAACGAAGTGCAGATCATCGCCACCGTCGTGAGCTACGACGGCCAGCACGACACCGACATCATGGCGCTGTGCGCAGCGTCGATGGCGCTGCACGTCAGCGAGCTGCCGTTCGCTGAGAGCACCGGGCCTATCGCAGGCCTACGCGTGTGCCGCATTGACGGCAAGCTTGTCATCAACCCCACCATCGAAACGCGCAAAGAAAGCGACCTCGAAGTGGTGGTGTCGGTCTCCAAAGACGCCATCGTGATGGTGGAGGGCGGCGCCGCGGAAGTGAGCGAGGCCGACCTCGTCGACGCGCTGTTTTTTGCGCACCGCGAGGGCCAAAAGCTCATCGCGGGCATCCATCAGATGCGTGAGGCCATGGGCAAGCCCAAGGTCGCCTTCGTGCCGCCAGAAAAAGACACCGCGCTGTACGACAAGGTGCTGGCCGCTGCCAACACCGCGGGCCTCACCGCCGCCCTCGCGACGCGCAACAAGATCGCGCGCTACGCTGCGCTCGACAAAGTGAAGGCCGATCTCGGCGTGGCACTTAAAGCACAGCTGGGCGACGACAAGTACACGGCGGAAAAAAAGAAAATCTCCGAATACTATGGCGACGTCAAATACACCGTGATGCGCGAAGCCGCGATCAAAACCAAAAAGCGTTTGGACGGCCGCAACTACGACGAGGTGCGCGCCATCAACTGCGAAGCCAACGTGTTGCCGCGGGCACACGGCTCAGCGTTGTTTACGCGCGGTGAGACGCAAGCGCTCGTGTCCGCGACGCTTGGCACGCGCGACGACGAACAGAAGATCGACAACCTGCTCGGCGAGACCTTCCGCCGCTTTATGCTGCACTACAACTTCCCGCCCTTTTCCGTCGGTGAGGCGCGCGCGCTGCGTGGCACGTCCCGTCGCGAAATCGGTCACGGTGCGCTCGCAGAGCGTGCGGTCGCACGCATGATCCCAAACGAAGAAGCGTTCCCCTACACCCTGCGCATCGTCAGCGAGATCACCGAGTCAAACGGATCGTCGTCGATGGCGTCGGTGTGCGGCGCCACCATGGCGTTGTTTGACGCGGGCGTGCCGATCAAATCGCCGGTCGCGGGCATCGCGATGGGCCTCATCAAAGAGGGCAACGACATTGCGATTTTGAGCGACATCCTCGGCGACGAAGACCACTTGGGCGACATGGACTTCAAGGTGTGCGGCACGGAAAAGGGCGTCACCGCGATCCAGATGGACATCAAAATCGACGGGCTGACGCGCGAGATCATGAGCACGGCGCTGGCGCAAGCCAAGGCCGGCCGCGCCACCATCTTGAAGCAAATGCATGAGGCCATCTCGGCCCCGCGCACAGAGCTGTCGAAGTGGGCGCCGCGGATTCAAACCATCCGCATCAACCCCGACAAGATCCGCGACGTCATCGGGCCCGGCGGCAAGGTCATTCGTGACATCGTCGCAAAGACCGGCGCCAAGATCGACATCACCGACGACGGCACCGTGCGCATCGCGGCCGTGGGCGGCGAGGCTGGCGAAAAGGCCAAGCAGATCATCGAGGACCTGACGCGTGAAGCCGAGGTCAACCGGATCTACAAGGGCCTGGTGCGCAAGGTGGTCGAGTTTGGTGCGTTCGTGGAGTTGTTCCCAGGCACCGACGGCCTCATCCACATCAGCGAGCTGTCCGACAAGCGCGTCAACGTCGTCAGCGACGTTGTGAAGGTCGGCCTGCGTTACCAGTTCCGCGTACTCGAAGTCGACATCAAGAACCGCCGGCTGCGCATGTCGCTCAAGGCGACCAAAGAGCCGGTCAAGACCCCGGAAGAAATCGCCGCTGAAACGAAGGCGGCAGCAAAGGCCGCGACCAAGAAGCCGCCGAAGCTCAATCTCAAGGGCGGCATGGGCAAAGGCGGCGGGCTGGGCATCGGGCTGCGT
>JAYTVG010000279.1:0-1994 GCA_043744135.1 Deltaproteobacteria bacterium
CGTGCGCACCTTCAGCATCATCTACGAGGTCATCGACGACGTCAGAAAAGCCATGGCGCGCCTGCTGGCCCCAAAGGTGGAAGAAAAATACCTCGGCAAAGCGGAAGTGCGTCAGGTGTTCACGGTGCCGAAGCTCGGTGTGGTGGCGGGTTCGTACGTCACCGACGGCAAGATCGTGCGCGCCGAACGCGTGCGCGTGCGCAGAAACGGCGTGGCCGTGCACGAGGGCACCATCGGCGGCTTGCGTCGCTTCAAAGACGACGCCAAAGACGTCGCTGCGGGCTTCGAATGCGGCATCGGCTTCGCGAGCTTCACCGACATCCAGGTGGGCGACGTGGTCGAGTGCTTCGAGCACTTTGAGGTCGCGGCGGACCTCGGCGAGGCGCTCGTGGGCCCTGAGCCGACCGGCAAGCCCGGCGGCGGCGGTGGTGCCGTGGGCGCAAGCGCGTAGCGCAGCGTCGGACGCGCCATGGTGATTGGTTCGCTTGAGTTGACGGTGACGTTTTACGCAGTGTCGCTCAAGGACAAGCGCAGCATCGTCAAGCGCATCGTGGCGCGCGTGCAGTCCAAGTTCAACGTGTCGGCCGCGGAGGTGGACGACAACGACGAGCTCGACCGCGCGGTGTTGGGCTTCGCCGCGGCAGGCAACGACGCCAAGTACGTCGTCGGCCAGCTCGATGCGCTCGAGCGCTTCGTCGACACGCTGGAGTTAGCCGAGATCGTTGATGTTCACCGCGAGATATTTCGCACTTGACACGTGTTCGCGATGTCGCCTTTTGTCGTACAAGGTGAGAGAAGTAGCCGTCAGATCACGCAAAATGACGGATGGATCCCGCCAACTCACACACCCCGGGGTAGATGTGAGCGATAAACACATCACCAATTGACGAAGGACACTATGCCGCCCATCACAGATCGCGACCAAGCTATCGCCGCCAAGCGCGCAGGTTCCACGCCCGCCACGCCCGCCGATGACACGCTCAAGATGCTGCTCAATGCGCTCGCGAGCGGCGATACCGAGGGTGCCATCAAGGCGATGGGCAACTTCTTGCGTGGCAAGGGCGCCGACGTGCCCAAGACCCCAAAGAGCATGCGCGACCTGGAAGGCGCGGCAGAGAGCGTCAAAGCCAAGCTCACCCCAAACGAACTCAAGGCCGTCAGCACCGCGATAAACTCCGAGCAGCCCCGCGTCTACGGCGAAGGCTCGCCGCCTAAAGACGCCGCAGCGCCCGGCACCGTCGACGCAGCGCGCCGCCAGATGCAAGCCACCGAGTCCGTGCTGCGCGCGTCGGTCGCGAGCCGCCTGCCGGGCACCGAGACGTTGACCCCCCGCGAGCTCAATCGCGACACCATCACCGGACTCGCAAACGAAGCGCAGGCCGGCATCCGTGGCCTTGCCGAGGTCAGTGGCAACGTCACAGCGACGCAGTTGGCAGTTCAAAAGGAAATCGCGACCCTGACCGCGAAGCCCACCCGCACGCCCGGCGAAGACGCGCTGTTGGCGGCAAAGACGCTGCAAATGGGTAACCTCACGGGCGTCAACAAGGAGTTGGCCCAGCGCCAAGCGGCGTTGACCGAGATCGTGAAGCGCGCCAGCGACGGCGTGCTCGACGACGCCGACGTGCAAAACATCCGGGGCAGCGACGTCGCAGCCAACGGCATGAGCGCCACCAACAGCGGCAACTTCATGAAGGTGTCGGCCGACCTCAAAACTGCCTACGACATGATCGATGCAGAAAAGGCGGCCGCCGCCAAACCAGCACCGACGGCCGTCAGCACCACCGGCGCCGCACCAGTGCCTGCGGTCATCAGCGCGTCGACGGCGGCCACCCCTCCTCGTGAGCGAACAGCGGCGCAGATGCGTGACACCAACGGCATCCGCGATCGCGTGCTGGCCGACGGCGTCGACCTGCAGGCGGGCCCACAAGCCGACGTTCGCGGCGTCAACAAGCAACTCGACCAGTTCGAAGCGCGGCTCAAGGGTGAGCGCGACC
>JAYTVG010000280.1:0-6403 GCA_043744135.1 Deltaproteobacteria bacterium
GCATCGAGCTCGAACACGCGAAAGCCCGCCAGCGACAAACCTAAGCGCCGCACGCCTGCAGCCGCCAAGATGATGGCGTCGTAGTGGCCTTGACGCAGCTTGTCGACGCGTGTTGGCACGTTGCCGCGCAGCGGCAGGCAGCGCGCTTGGCGTGCGTAGTGCTTGAGCAACGCCTCACGTCGCAGTGACGAGGTGCCGACGCGCGCACCCACCGCGAGCCCGATGGCGCCGCTGTCAGCGGCGACGATGGCGTCGGGGCGGGCTATCAACACGTCAAAGGCATCGGCGCGCGGCAACACCGCGACGAGGTCGAGATCCGCGTCGATGCGCGTGGGCAGATCTTTGAGCGAGTGCACCGCGTAGTCGATGGTGCCGGCGCGCAACTCGCGCTCGAGCTCCACAGTAAAAAAGCCTTTTTCGATCTGGCCCACCAAGCGGTCTGCGAGGTTGACGTCACCCTCGGTCACGATCACGCGTTGCGTGGTGCGCACATCCGCCTGCGCGCGCAACAGTGCAGCGACGTGCCGCGTCTGCCACAGGGCGAGCGCACTACCGCGCGTGCCGGCGACCAAATCACGTGTTGCGTCAGGCATCGGCGACTCCTGCGACTCGTTTGGGCTCGCTGCTCGCTTTGTCTTCACGCACGCGCGCCATCAACGTGTGCGCAAAGGCGGTGCACGCGCGGTGTACGGCGGCGGCGTCGTCGCCGTCGAGCTGCGCCAACAGCGGCGGCAACGTCTCACGCAAAAACACCTTGCGCTCCTCGTCGATGGCCGACAACGCGTGCTTGGGTGGTGGGCGATGCAGCTCTTGCACCACGCGGTCGGCGGCCACTTTGACGAGGTCAGCCAGCATGTCACGCTGGGCATCGTTGAGCTGTGCGCGCGGATGGCTGAGCAATTCCTCGAGCGTTACCAGCTGCCAACCAGGCGCGTGGCGCACCTGCTGCGGCGACCCCACGTCCACCACGACCGCGCCGGTTCGCATCGGCAGATCCAAATAGCGCGTGGGCGCGCCGCTGCAGACAAACACCGCGTCTGCCGTGCGGGCAGCCTCGTCAAATGCGTCGCGCGTCGTGCGTCCGTGCGTGTGCACCACAAAGCCGCGCGTGCGCAGCAACGTCGCCGTCGCAACGCCGATCTCGCCGCTGCCCAGCACAAGCGCCGTGCCGCCGACCACACCGCGCTGCGCCGCTGCGTCGACAGCGAGCAGCTGTACGCCGACGCTGTGCTGCACCACGCCGCGCTTCCTGCGCTCCGCCAACAGCTGCTGCAAGCTGCGCCACAGCGTTTTTGTCGGCAGGTCCGTGAGGCCACGTGCATGCGCGTGTTCAAAGGCGCGCGCCACTTGCCGGCCCACCGCGAGCTCGCCTTCTGCCACGGAGTCGAGACCGAGCGTCACGCGCATCAAATAGTGCACGGCGGCGCCGCCGTCACGACGGTGCAAACGCACGCCGGGCAACGATGCTGCCAAGGTGCCGCTGAGCAGATCGGCGGCGAAGTCCGCGCGTGGCGATGAGATCACCCACTCGACGCGTGAGCAAGTCTCAACCACCACCACCGCGTCGGCCCAGCCGCCGCGCACCAGCGCCTGTGACGGTGCGTCAGGCTGCTGCTCGATGGCCACCAATGCCGCGCGCGCATCGGTGTTGGCGTCTTTGTAGCTGGCACCGACGACGACGAGTGGGGTGTGCGCGTTTGACTTCGCAGGCGGCGCCAGCGTCACGACGACGGCTCGCGCCAACGACAACGCCTGGTGTGCTGCGACAAAGCCACTGTGCACGGCGTCTTTCATGGCACCCGCACCGCGGTAGCTGCCCGCGAGCACGATGCGGGTGGCCGCGAGCGCACGATCCAGTGCGGCGTGGCGCGCGTCGTGGCCGATCGTCGGTTGCGCCACCGCGTGGCTGTGCCGCTGCACGCTCAATAATTCCTCGACGTCACCACCGCACAGCGTCGCGATCTCGTCTTTGACACCCGCGAGTAGCGCCTCGTTTGACAGCGCCGCACGCTCAGGGTGAAGCAGGCCGCCGACATAGCTGGCGAAGCGACGCGGCGCGTGTGCGTCGACGTCGCTGTTGAGCAGGTCGCTCGCAAACAACGTCCCGAGGGAAAAACGCGCGTGGGCAGGCGCTGCGAGATAGCCAAAACCGCGCGGCAGCTTCGAGCTGCCTGTGGTGCGCTCGCGCCAATGCACCACGCTGAGCGGCGCGTACACGATGCCGTCGAGGAGCTCGGCGGCCGCGGGTGCGATCGGGCGCAGCATGCGCGCCGCAGCCGGCGCCTCGGTGGCGACGATGACGGTCTTTGCGCGCACGATCCCGGCGCTTGTCACCACGCGCACCGTGCCGTCGGGCAGCTCTTCAAGATGTTTAACCGCGGTGCCCGTGCGCACATGCAAACGCTCGCCAGCACGCGCCGCCAGCACCCCGAGCCCGCCGCGCAACGTCAACGTGCCGCTGGGGATGGCGTGACCACGCCGCGCACGACGCCACACACCCTTGAGCACGCTGCCATCGTGACGCTCGTGCGCGACCAAGTCGGGAAAACAGGCGCGCATGCTGAGCGTGTCAGCATCACCGGCCCAAATGCCGTTGGTGAGCGCGAGCACCAACCGCTCCGTCACCGTGCGGCCAAAACGTCGACGAAAAAATGCCGCGACGCTTTCATCTTGCACGGCTGGCGCGGCAGCCCACGGCTCGCGCAGCACATCTGCGCGTGCGCGCATCGGCAGCGCTGTAAAGTTGCCGAGCATCCCCCACCCAGGCTTGAGCGCCACCAAGCGTCCGTCGATGACGACGTAACGCGCGCTGTTTTTTGGCGCGACCCGCACCACGTGATCCGACAAGCCGAGCTTGTCGATCAGTGCCAAAATATTTTGACGCCGCGCCTCAAACGCGCTCGGCCCGCCTGCGATCTGAACCCCAGCCGCTTCAACATCGGAGACTTTGCCGCCGAGCGTGTGGCCTTGCTCAAGCACAACAACGTGAGCGCCGCGCTCCACACACGCCACCGCGGCCGCGATGCCTGCCCAACCCGCACCGACCACGACGACGTCATGCACCTGCTGCGGGTCGCGTTCGAACTCACCGAGCTTAGCAGGCGACGTATGAAATTCACCGAGCTTGGGTGGGGAACAATTGAATTCCACGGTTCACCCCTCACAGTCGGCGACGACAGCGACCACGGGAGAAGCGCCATGAATCACCGTCGGGTCGCCGTCAAAAACCACAGACCACCTCGTCCACCAACGCTTGTACCGCGCTCAGCGGCGTCTGCGGCAAGATGCCGTGGCCGAGATTGACGATGGCACCAGCACCGCCGTTGTGCGCACGCATCTCATCGAGGAGCGCACGCGTGCGCCGTTTGACGACGTCATCGCCAGCGAACAATAAGATGGGGTCGATGTTGCCCTGCAGGGTTTGTGTCGGCAGTTGCGCGCGCGCGTGTGTGTAAGTGGTACGCCAATCGAGGGAAATCGCATCAGCACCGACATCTTTAAGCAAATGTAAGAGGTGGTGTCCTGCACGCACAAACAAGATGGTTGGTAAGCCGGCTGCGCTGGTCTTTTGCGTGATGCGCTTGATGGCAGGGATCGCAAAGCGCGCGTATTCATCGGGAGACAACAAGCCGCCCCAGGTGTCAAACAGCTGCACGGCGTCGGCGCCGGCGCGGTGTTGGGCGATCAGCAGGTCGGCGGCGATGTCGGCGATGGTGAACAGCGCGCGCGTCGCGAGCTCAGGGTCGGTGTGCAGCAGCAAACGGGCGGTGCGAAAATCGTCAGAAGAACCACCTTCGACCATATAGCAAAACAACGTGAACGGTGCACCACAAAAGCCTAGCAGCGCTTTGTCGGTGCCGATGGCTGCGCGCAAGTGGGCGACCGCGTTGGGCATAAACTGCAAGCGCTGTGCGACGTCGCCAATCTTCCACGCGTCCAGGTCCGCGGCGGTGCGCAACACCCGGCCGATGCGCGGCCCTTCGCCTGCGCCAAAGGTGACGTCGAGGTCAAGCGCATCGGGGATGATGAGGATGTCGGAAAACACGATGGCGGCATCGAGCGCGTAGCGCGCGAGCGGCTCCAAAGCGACGAACGTCGACAGCGCTGGGGTCTTACACACTTCCCAAAAGCTGTGTTGCGCGCGCGTGTCGCGGTAGCTCGGCAGATAGCGACCTGCTTGGCGCATGAGCCATACCGGTGGGCGGTCAACGGCTTCACCGCGCATGGCTGCCATAAATCGCGATCGTGAGGTGAACGACATAAAATACCTTGCAGCAGTTGCGCAGTCCTTGCGTCACAACTCTGTCATACGCGCCAGCTACCAAAGCGGTTGCCACGTACAACCTTCACGATGATTCCGTGGTTGGTGCTGCGTGCCGACAACGACGCTCAACAGCTCGTCGTGCAACTGCGCGCGCGCGGCGTGGATGCACGCGCCGCGCCCGCCATCGAGCGCATCGGCACGACGTTTGATAGCGACCTGCTCGCGCGTTTGCGGGCAAGCCCGGACGCGCTTGTGCTGTTGTCGAGCGCGTTTGCCGTCGACACTGTCGTACCGGTGTTGCCCGCGCACGTCCGCGTCGGGGTGATGGGCCACGCGACGGATGCGCGCGCGCGTGAGGCCGGCCTCAACGTCACGTTTGTCGCAAACGGCGGCGTGCACGCGCTGTACGACGCGGCGCGCAGCCACTGCCGCATCGATGGCGTCGTTGTGCATCCGACTAGCGACGTTGCGTTGCTTCAGCCGCCACCCGCGTCGATGCACGCCTTGGCGCAGCACGCGCAGCTGTGGCGTGTCGCGGCGTACCGCACGCAAGCCGCGCCGGCGCTGGCGCGAACGCTGCGGGATTTGCATCTTTTGTGCGCGAACTACGTCGTGACATCGCCCAGCGTGGTGCACGCGCTGCACGCGGTAGCGCATCCCACGGCGCTTGTGTGCGTCTGCCGCGGCGTGTCTGCCGCGCAGCAGTGGCGCAGCGTGTTTCCGGACGCCTGCACACCTGTGTGTGTCGGTGCCGATCAGTCGCTCATCGACGCCATCAGCACGATTGAGCACCCTTCACTGCACGCGCGAGGCCCCGCATGACCCCCATCCCCACCCCCACCGTGCGCCTGCGCCGTTTGCGAAAATCCGTCGCCACGAGACGCCTGTTTTCCGAATCCAGCGTCACGCTTGACCGCTTAGTGATGCCGTATTTCGTCGTGCCAGGTGCGCACTACAAACAAGAAACGTCGACGGGCAGTGCGCTGTGGCAGCTGAGCGCCGACGAGATCGTGACAGAAGTTGCGCCGCTGGTCGACGCGGGGGTGGGCGGCATCATGCTGTTCGGCGTGCCCAGCACCAAAAGCGACGATGGCAGCAAACTCCCCGAGCAGCTCGCTGACACCCTCAGTGCGGTGCGCGCGCTCAAAGTGCAGTTCAAAGATCTGGTGCTGTTTGTCGACGTGTGTTTGTGCAGCTACACGAGCCACGGCCACTGTGGCTTGATTCACGACGCGCACCACGACGTCATCGACAACGACAAAAGCCTCGCGGTGCTCGCGCGCATGGCGGTGCACCTGGCGGAAGCGGGCGTCGACTTTGTCTCGCCCAGCGATATGATGGATGGACGCGTCGCAGCCATTCGCCACGCGCTCGACGACAAACACCTGACGGACACCGGCATCTTGTCGTACGCGATCAAGATGGCGAGCGCGTTTTACGGACCGTTTCGCGCGGCCGCAAACTCTGCGCCCACCTTTGGCGACCGCAAGAGCTACCAAATGCCCGCGGGCAATCGACGCGAGGCCCGTCGCGAATTGTTGCTGGACGTCGAAGAAGGTGCCGACGCCTTGCTCATCAAACCCGCGCTGACAAACCTCGACTTGATCAGAGACGCGCGCGAGGCCTGCGACCTGCCGCTGTTTGCGTATCAAGTATCAGGCGAGCGCGCGATGTTGGTCGCAGCCGCCGACAAAGGGTTGCTCGATTTGGCGCGCGCCACCGAAGAGACGCTGCAGTCGATCCGCCGCGCCGGTGCCGACGTCATCATCACCTACGAGGCGCGGGAGCGCGCGCTGCGCCGCTCACCATAGCCCTTGAGCTAACCGCCAACGCGCCGCACGTCGTTGACCGCGAGCGTGACGAAGCTCGGGTAGCCGGCCTTGGGGATCACCTCGTCATTCCACGGTTTCGAGGTGTACTCAGACGCCACGGCGGCGATGGTGTCGGCGTTCCAGCGCGAGCCGCGCAACGACGCGCTGTCAAACGCCGCAAACTCCTTGCGGGTGTTCGGCAATGCGTGCGGATCTTGACCGACGCGCGCGCCCTGGTCTGCGACTTGCCGCAAATAGCGCGCGGTGGCGAAAATGTTGTGCTCGTCCGACGTCAACAGCCGCGCGACGTCGTTGCGCGTCAGCCCCT
>JAYTVG010000281.1:0-24464 GCA_043744135.1 Deltaproteobacteria bacterium
TACGTGGGCGCCGGCACCATCGAGATGTTGGTCGATGCGCACAAGAATTTTTACTTCATGGAGATGAACACGCGGCTGCAGGTCGAACATCCCGTCACCGAGATGATCACCGGGTTTGATCTTGTGGAGGCACAGATCTGCGTGGCGCGGGGTGAGAAGCTGCCTTGGGGTGAAGCGCCAGAGCATCCACGGGGTTGGGCGATGGAAGCGCGTGTGTGCGCTGAGGACGCGGCCGCCAACTTCGTGCCCGTCCCTGGCCGCATCAACCACATGCGTGCCCCCGGGGGGCCAAACGTGCGCACCGACACCGGTATCTACCCGGGCTTTTCCATCACCACCGACTACGACCCGATGATCGCCAAGGTGATCGCGTGGGGCAAAGACCGCAACGTCGCGCGCAAACGTTTGGATCGCGCGCTGTCGGAGTTCACGCTCAAGGGCACCACCACCAACACGATGTTTTTGCGACAGCTGCTCGACTTCGAGGAGTTCGCGTCGGGCACTTACGACACCGGCGTGATCGAACGCTTCCAAAAATCCTCCAGCGGCTGGGTCACGGAGGAACACAAGATCGTGGCGATGTTGGCGGCGGCGTTTTTTAAATACGAAGAAGAGCAAGACGCGCACTCACGCGTGATCGCGGGTCGCGGCACCGGCCGCACCGGCAAATACGTCAACCCATGGAAGCGGGGCCTGCCGCCACGCACCGTGAACCGTTGGTAACGATGCGCGCGTTTGCAACAGTGGCCGTGCTGATGACGCTGCTGGTGCACGCCGGCTGCTACAAACACGTCATCACGGTGGGCACCGGTGGCGATACGCTCAAGCCGACACCCGATGCGGAGTCGTCGACGTATTTTTTCATTGATGGTGCCATTGGTCAAAGCAGCGTGAAGCTCGCGACGGTTTGTAAAGACACGCCAAACGCCACGGTGGTGGTCGAGCGGACGCTGCTTGACGGCTTCATCGGCACCTGTTTGTGCGCGCAGTGGATGATGCCATCAACGACCAAGGTGTATTGCGGCGCGAAACGGTCCGAGGCGCGCGCACCGCAGGTGGTGGTGCCGGCACCGGTGACCCCGCCGACGACACCCGTGACGATACTGCCGGCGCCCGCCACCGCTGTGGTCCCCCCGGCAACTGCGCCGGCAACTGCGCCGGCAGCTGTGGCTCCGCCGTCGTTTTGATAGTTGTTGCCCACTCGCTTAAAAACGCGCTCGATTCGCTTGTTGAAGGGTTCACGCATGGCACATTCGAAGATGAAATTTGTGGCAACCATGGACGGCAAGCAGCACGTCATCGAGTGCCAGCGTGACGACGCCAACACCGATAAATTCCACATGACGCTCGACGGCCGCGTCTTTGAGCTCGACGCACGGCGCATGCCGTCGCAGATCGCCAGTTTGTTGATGGATCACAAAAGTTACGATGTCGATCTCGAGCGCATCGCGAAAAAGAGCGACACCCTCGACGGACGCATTCACGTGCGCGTGCGCGGTCGCGTGCTGCGCTTTGAGATCTTAGACGAGCGCCGCTTAAAGATGAAAGAGGCGCAGGGTTTCCGCTTTGACGTCGGCGGCGTGGTGTCGATCGACTCGCCGATGCCCGGCAAGGTGATAAAAATTCTCGCGAAGCCCGGTGAGCAAGTCAAAGAGGGCCAGGGCATCATCGTCGTTGAGGCGATGAAGATGGAAAACGAACTGAAAAGTCCCAAAGCAGGCACCGTCAAAGAGATCCGCGTCAAAGAGGGCGAGGCCGTGGAGTCGGGTGCCAAACTCGCGCTCATCGAATAGCGTCAGCCGCGCGCTCGCCGCGTTGGCGCTTGCAACGTCGCTGCTGGCGCCCACAGCGCTCGCTGACCCACTCACGTCAGGCTGCGCCGACGTCGTGTCGCAGGTGTTCGCGCAAGCGTGCGTGATGATGTTGCAAGGCATTTGCGACTCCGCCAACGACTGGGATGACGACGGCGATCATGTCGACGCGAGTGACGATGCGCCACATCGCGCCGAACCACCGCCACCGGCGTGGCAGCCACCGCCAGGCGCTATTTTGTGCGACGTCACCGTGGACGAGGACGGCGCGCTAAAGCGCGTCAGCTGCGCAGACGGCCTGCGCGCCACCTTCGTCAACAGCAACCAAGCAGGCGTCATGCGCATCGACAGCGACACACAAGCTGGCGATGCCTGCGCGGGCCGCGTGCGGGTGCAAGGGCGCGACGACAACAACAACGGCGCGCTCGACATCGGCGAGATCACCGGGCGCACCATCGACTGCGCACACGATCGCGAAGTGTTCGCGCCCACGCTGCAAGGGGACCTCGCCATCACCACCGACGACGACGTCATGCGACTGGCGGGCCACCGGGCCATCACTGGCGGGCTACTCATCGTCAGCGACACGCTCGTGTCGTTAGACGCGCCGGCGCTGCGCTTTGTCGGCGGCGGTGTGCGCATCGCGCGCTCGCCGCAACTTCAGTCGTTCACCCTTCCCGCGCTGGTCACGGTGGTGGGCGACCTCAGTGTCATCAGCCTGCCGCGGTTGACCCAGCTGCGACTGCCGAGTTTAGCCACCACCACGGGTGTCGTCGTCACCGACAACCCCGCGTTGCCGCAGCGCGAAGTGGAAGGCGTCGTGCTCGATCTCACGCACCGTGGCTTTCGCGGCCCGGTGTTGTCGGGAGGCAATGCCCCGTGAACAGCGGTGCACCGACCACGTCACTGGGCGTGCTGTTGCGTGAGCTGCTGCGCTTAGCGTTGCCGCTCGCGTTCGTGCAGGTGGGCGCGTCGTCGTTGGGATTGATCGACACCGCTGTGGTGGGGCGCGTGTCGTCGCAAGAGCTGGCGGCGGTAGGCCTCGGCGGTGCGCTGGTGTTCGTCTTTAGCATCTTTGGTATGGGCGTCGTGCTCGGCAGCGAAGCGCTGATTGCGCAAGCCGTCGGTAAAGGCGACCTCGCACGCGCGCGGCATTGGCTGCACCACGCGGTTTTGCTGGCGGTGTTGTTGTCGCCGCTGCTGATGGTTGCAGTGGTGGCGATGGTGGCGCTGCTGCCACGCTTCGGCATCGACGCTGCGGTGGTGCCGATCGCACGGGTGCATATGCTGGCGCGCAGCGTCGGGATCTTGCCGTTTTTGGTGTACTGGGCGCTTAAGGCGTATCTGCAATCGCTCGGCAACACCCGCGCGCCGGTGGTGGGCGTCGTCATCGCTGTCGTTGTGGAGCTCGTGCTCGATGTCGCGTTGGTGTTTGGCGTCAGCACGCTGCACATTCCGGCGCTGGGCGCGCTCGGCGCAGGCATCGCGCACAGCGTCACCAACACCGCGCGCTGCGCCGTCGTCGCTGTCGCCATCATCCGCATGCGCCGCACCGATCGCGTGCCGATCGCGTTTGAGGTCGCGGCGCTGCGGCGCATCATGGCGCTGGGTGTACCGCTAGGACTACAGCTCGCGCTCGAGGTCGGCGTGTTTGCGCTCGCCTCCGTCGTCATCGGTCGTGTTGATGCCGTCAGCCTCGCCGCCCACCAAGTCGCCATCCAATGCGCCAGCACGACGTTTAACGCAGTGGTGGGCTTAGGAAGTGCCGCCGCCGTCGTGGTGGCGCGTCACATCGGCGCTCGAAGTGCTGCGGCACTCCGTGCGGGGTTGCTCGCTTGCGTTTTGTCCATGGTGTTTATGGCCGTTGCCGGCGTGGCGTTTTTGTCGTGCGGCCACACCATCGCAGCGTGGGTTTCAAACGATGACGACGTGATTTCGCAAGCCGCGCAGCTGTTGATGATCGCGGCCGCGTTTCAACTCTGCGATGGCCTACAAGCCGTCGCGTCCGGCGCACTGCGCGGTGCGGGCGACACGCGCGCGACCTTCATCATCCATTTGATATCGCACTGGGGTGTGGGCATGCCGACGTTGATGGTGCTCAGTGCGCGTGGCTACGGCGCCACCGGCGTGTGGTGGGGATTGACCCTTGGCTTGACGGTGGCCGCGCTGTTGTTGGTGTGGCGCTTCGTGGTCGTCGCACGCCGAGGATTTGTGCCCATCGAAGCGTCGACGGTGTGAGGGCGGCTTGCGTGTGCACTACCCGACGAGTGAGCGCGTATTGCCCACAACGACGTCAGCGTGGACGTTATTTGAGCTTGTCTCGCAAGCGGTCCAAGACGGATGCCGGTTTGGTGGGCGCACGGTAGTTGTCGAGCGCATGCCCGTCGGCGATCAGCGCATCGACGCGCTTCCCCTCTGACATCTTAAACACCTTGCCCAAATTCGAACGGTACACGAGGTTTTTGGGCTCGAGCTCGACCGCACGCATCAGCGCGTTTGACGCTGAGCTGTAGTCGGCCAAGCGCGTCGCCATGATGACGCCGATGCGGTTGTGCAATTCCGCTGCAGCGGGGTTGATTGCGATGGCCTCGCGCATCAAATGGATGGCCTGCGCATACTCGCCGCGATCTTCCGCTTCCACAGCTTGCATGAACAGTTTGTGGTCTGCCGTCTGCTGGACCGCGAATTTCTCCGCGTTGGCCCAGTCCGCGAGTAGCGCGCTTATCTCCGTCGAGTCCGGGTACGCGTCGCGCGCCTGTTTGGCGTACATATACGCGCGGGTTTTTTTGCCCGCGCGCAGATCGGCGAGCGCCAGTTCATACAAGCCGAGCGCCGCGCGCTTACGGCCGATGTCCGCCTCGTCGTCGACCACCATCGGCACGATCGATGGCGCGACGGCATCGCTTGGGCGCAACACCGAGATGGCGGAGCCGGGCAACAGCGCGACCGGCGCAGGTGCCGCGCGCACTGTGGGCGCTACCGGCGCTACTGGCGCCGGTGCAGTCGGCGGTGGCGCTTCGTCTTGGGGCGTTGGCCCCTCGAACGCGGGTGGCTCAAGCGGCTCGCCCTCCTCACTGGCGCCCAAATCATCGCCCAAATCGACCGCGGTGACGTTGCCCACGAGCTGCAGCACGCCGCGATCAACGATCATCGCCAGCGCGATTTTGGTATCGCTCATGCTCAAGTTGGCCCGTTTTCGGATGCGCGCGACCGGGCGCTCACCGTCGACAAATTGCACGACGTGCATTTCAAACGGCGACAGCTGCAGCCGCTGCAGGTCGGTGCCGGGCTTGATGCGCAGCACGGCGTTTGGCTCCAGCATGATTTGCGTGGAGCGGTCGACGTACACGGTGGTGGGCAGCACGATGCGACGGATCTCGCCGGTCTCCGCCGTCAAAAACGAGCCGGTCGCCTCTGACATGAAGCTGTCGATTCCCTCGGGGCGCTGGATCGACCCGACGATGTACGCTTCGCCACCAAACCCGCCGTCAGCCTTGTCGTCTTCCCCCACAGCGGTCGTTTGGTTCAAAAAATCATCACCCAAAAACGACACGTCGAGGATGAAATCGCACCCCGGACAGATGACCGCGTCGGGGGCGTTTTCAAGCCCGCATTTTGGACAGTGAACCATGGCGCAGCTTAGTGCTCCTGCGACAAATTCTGTAGCGCTGTCGTGCCGCTTGCGTGTGCGGAGTCCTATTGGCTGCCCGCGCATCGCCATGCCGCGTAGACTCAGGTTCACATGGACATCGCCGCGTTGGCACTATCAAGCGTGTCGTTGGTGTTTGCGGTCGGGTTTTGGGCGGTTGCGCGTCGAGAATTGCGCGCGCTCGTGCCGGTCGCAGCGCAGCAGCTCAAAAGCGCGCTGCACGTCGTCATCCCGGCGCGAAACGAACCGGATATCGCGGTGTGTTTGCGCGCGGTGCTGGCCGACCCCGCAGCGTCGTTGCGTGTCGTCGTCGTCGACGATCGCTCAAGCGACGACACGGCCGCGCGCGCACAGGCCGTGTGCGACCAGGACAGCCGTGCGCGCGTCGTGCGTTTAACAACCGAGCCCGCCGACGGTGTCTTCGGCAAGCCGCGCGCCCTGGACGCTGGCGTGCAGGCACTGGACGCTGATGCGCAGCTGTTGTGTTTTTTGGACGCTGACGTGGTGCTCGCGCCCGGTGCCCTCGGTGGCTTGGTGCACGCCATGGCCGCGCAGGGCGCAGGTGCGGTGTCTGGCGTCGTGCGCTTGGTGACACGTGGGCTCGTCGAACAGCTGCTGGTACCGACCTTCGCTAGCGTGGTGATGTCGCGCATGATGCCAACCGCGGTGCACGATGCGACGCATGCCGCGGCGTTTTTAAATGGCCAGCTCATCGTGACCTCACGCGCGGCGCTCGAGGGCATCGGCGGCTGGCGCGCTATGTCGGGCACGGTGCTGGAAGATGTGGCGCTCGCGCGCAAGCTCAAAGCGCACGGCACGACGTTGCGGCTGTGTGACGTGCGCGCGCTTGCAGCGACCCGCATGTATACCTCGCTCGCCGACATCGTGGCGGGCTTCAAAAAAAACGCCGTCGCGCTGCTCGGGCCGTGGGCAGGCGTGACGGGCGTGTCGGCGCTGGCGTTATCGCTAAACGCGTGGCTGGCAGCAGCGCTTGCCGTGCACGCGATGCGCGACGGCCGCATCACGCTGGCGGTGGTGACGCTGGCGTCGGTCGCACTGACGTGTGCCTGCGGCGTGTCGGTGCGTCACCAAGCGCGCGTCGCACGCTGGCCTGCGCTGGTGTTGCCCGTGGCGTACGTCGTGGTGGCGTGGGTGTTGCTCAGCGCAAGCCTCGGCCACGCCCGCAAGCGTCCGCTGCTTTGGAAAGGCCGCAGCTACCCAAGGGGTCAGTAGGCGCTAAAATCGCCGGTGCTTTGCAGCCATAAAAAAACGGGGACGCTGCGAAGCGCCCCCGTCGTTGGCCGCTTGAATGTCGCGCTAGCGGACGTTTGAAATTGAGCTCTTGGCGGTATCGTGCTTGGTCTTCATAACGTTTGACACGGTGGTGAATGAGCGGTTTTCCATCTGCATCTTTTCCTGCAGCTGCAAGTATTGCAGGTTGAAGCTCGCCATCATCTCCTGCATGTCCTTGGTCTGATTCAGCATGTCTTGCTGGCTACTGCCCGAAGACTTGGTGCCCGTGTTGCTCGATAGACCGGGGCCACCCAGCGGAATCCCGTCAGCACCAGACGCGCCTGACGCGCCGCCTGCACCACCACCGCCGCCAACTCCGTAGCCGCCGCTGCTGCCGCCGCCGCCGCCGCCCAATGAACCTGCAGCGCCGGTGACCGCCGCCGACACCACTGCTGCGCCGGGAACAAACGGCGCCGCGACGCCAATGGCGGCGCCCGCGGTGCCCGCACCAGCGGACACGCCGTTTCGGACCTGCGCGCCGAAATCGGTGCGCGGGGATTGGCGCACCGTGGTGCTACCGCTGTCGAGCTGGATCCCACCGCGGGTCGATCCGTTTCCATCAATGTTTGTGACTGCCATGGCGAACTCCGTTTCGTTGTGGCGCATGCTGCGTGGCAGGCGCCGAATTTGCTAAAAAGTTCGAGTGTTAAAAATCCCGGTAGGGGCGCTCAACAGCTCTTTTCAAGTTCGATTATCGCTGGACGGTAGCGGGCGTTGCGCTTGCGGCGTGCGGGATCGCGTCAGATCAGCCGGTTGACCCAGCGCCCATGCCGGCTTTGGTCGCCAAAAGGTGCGACACCAGCGCCTGCGTCTTGTCGTAGGCTTTGAGCGCGCGTTGTGCAGCCGCTTTGTCTTTCGGGGATTTGGCGGATTTGGCCAACTGCGCGAGCTGGCTCGAGCGGGCCTTAAGTCCCGCTAACGCCGCTTCGCCGTTTTGCTCGACGACGGCTTCGATGGCCGGAAACCCTGCCGAGGCCGCAGGTGCAGCAGGGGCGGCCACTTTCGGCCGGCCATCGACGGTCTTTTTGACCGCGTCTTGGATCTTAAACGCCTTCATGGCGTCGTTGCGTTTGCCGTCAGGCATGACTGCTCCAAAACCGTGAGAAGCCACCGTACGACAGACCCATGCCAGCGGCCAGCGTCACATACAAGCCAAAGCGGATCTGCAGCTGGCTTTCGACGGTGCGCTGAAGCCCGTACACCACGAGGAGGTAGGCACACAGCACAGTCGAAGCAGCACCGATCAGCAAGTGCCACAGCGAGGTGCGCCGCGACGCTTGTAGCTGTTCGCGCTGCGACGAGCGCCCCACGCTGCTATCGAGCACGCGGCGCGCCCGCCCCACCAGCAGCGCCACCGCGGCGCACGCCAGCGCAGCATGCAGCACGCCCCCCGAAACCAGCCCGATTTGAAACGGGTGGGCGCGGTCCGAGATCCACGGCAGCAGCGTGCCCACCAAGGTGAGCAGCGCCGACAGGAACGTGACCTTGTCCGACGGTTGCCACACCCGCCAGCCCTGGCGCAGATCGCGCAGCAGCTCTTCGACTTCGCCCGCGACTGCGTCGAGCAGGCTGGGGGCTGCAGGGCTTGGTGCGTGCGGCACCGTGTGGTCGGGTGCTGGGCGGCGCGCGCGACGGCGTTCATCGCCCGAGGGGTCGTCGCCGATCGGGCGCGGGCGGGCGCGGCGCTCGCGATCGCCCGACGGGTCATCGCCGAGCGGTCGGTTGCGCAAGCGCCGTTCCCCCGACGGGTCGTCGCCGATGGGGCGGCGCTTGCGATCATCCCCCGAGGGGTCGTCGCCGATGGGGCGGCGCTTGCGGTCGTCGCCGGGCTCGTCAGGACGACGTCGTGCTTCGCGCTGCGCCGACAGCTCACGCGACATCGCTTCGGATTTTTGTTGGAGCTCACTTTGATGTCGTTGCGCTTGGGCATCGCGCGTCACACCGCTCGTGCCACGCTCGGGTGGACGCTCGGGCGAACGCTCGGGTGGACGCTCGGGTGGACGCTCGGATGGACGCTCCGGTGGACGCTCCGGTGGACGCTGTGAAGCGCGGTCCGGGCCTTTTTGCTGCGGCGGAGGCATGCGGCTATCGTTTCGCCCTCCAATCCGCCCGTCAAGGGATCGCGAGCTGTGCTCGCGCGCGCCATCGAGCCACCAGCACGGTCCGCTCGCGACCCGCGTGTGTCGTTGTGACGCGGGTTTCGTGGCTCGACGACACCTTTGCACGCGGCACGCAGCGTTCTATGCGACGCGCTGTGACCGCTACTGCCACCCCATCTGTCGCTAGCTACCAGGTGTTGGCGCGCAAGTACCGGCCTCAGACGTTTGAGGACGTCGCTGGACAAAGCAACGTGGTGTTGACGCTCAAGCGCGCGCTTGAAACTGGCCGCGTGGCACATGCGTTTTTGTTCACTGGCAGCCGTGGGGTGGGCAAGACCACGCTCGCGCGCATCTTGGCCCGCTGCTTGGTGTGCGCGACCGGCCCGACAGCGACGCCGTGCGGGGTGTGCAATCTGTGCATGGGTGTGCAGTCGGGGGCGCTGACCGACGTCGTGGAGATCGACGGCGCCTCGAACAACTCGGTGGATCAGATCCGCGACTTGCAGGAGATGGCGCGGTTTTTACCGCAGTTGGCGCGCGTCAAAATTTTCATCGTGGACGAGGTCCACATGCTGTCCACGAGCGCGTTTAACGCCTTGCTGAAGATCTTAGAGGAGCCGCCACCGCATGTGAAGTTCATCTTCGCGACCACAGAACCGCACAAGATCCCCGTCACCATCTTGTCGCGCTGTCAGCGCTACGACTTTAAGCGCCTGCCGCAAAAGACCATTGTGGCGCGCCTCAAACACGTGCTCGCTCAGGAGCACACCAGCGTGTCGGACGCCGGCATCGAGGTCATCGCGCACGCCGCTGAGGGTGGCATGCGCGATGCCCTGAGCTTAACCGACCAGGTGTTGAGCTTCGCGGGGGCAAACGCATCCGCACAGCAGGTGGCTGAAGCGCTCGGCATCATCGATCGGCGCAGCGTGGTGGCGGCGGTCGAAGCTGTGCTCGCTGGCGATGCCAAAGCAGCACTCGACATTGTGCACGCCGCGCACGCGAGCGGACATGATTTGCGGCAGCTGCTCAGCGGCGTCGCGCAAGAGTTGCGGCATTTGTGCGTCGCCAACGCCACCGGCACCATTTTGGGGCTGGCGGATCTGACGCCTGAAGACAGCGCCCACATCGACGCGCGCGCGCGCACCCTCGACAGCAAAGATTTGCTGCGTGTGCTGGCGATGACGCTCGATGGCATGGATCCACTCGCGCGCGCAGAAGATCCGCGGTTACACCTTGAGTTGGTATTGCTGCGCATCTGTCGTCGCGCACCGCTTAGTGAAGCCCTCGCGATCAGCGAAGCTATCGTGCGGTTGGAGGCGCTGAAGGCCGGCAAGCCCGTGCCACCGCTCGCACAGCTGCGACCGCTCGACATCGTGCGCGCCGCCTTGGCGCCCGCCCCAACAGCGCCCACCCCAACAGCGCCCGCCCCCACAGCGCCCACCCCAAGGGCGCCCGCGCCAACAGCGCCCACCCCAACAGCGCCCGCCCCCACAGCGCCCGCCCCCACAGCGCCCGCCCCCGTCGTGGCGGCGGTCGGCGAAGATCCGCCCTGGGTTGTCGACGAGGTGCCGGCGGGCCGTGCCTCGGTTGTGCGTGCGCAACCGCCAAAGCCCTTTGAATCAAACCACGACGCTGACGAGGTGGACGAAGGCATCGATCCTGCTGCGGGCCTGCCGTTACTCGGGGTGGACGCGCGCTTTATCGCCTTTGTCGACGCCACCGCGAAAAGCAACCGCCCACTTGCAATGCACCTCGACCAGGCCCGCGTGGTGTCGACGAACGACAGCGCGGTGCGCGTGGGCTTTGTCCGCGACCTGCACGAGCGAGCGCTGGCGCCGGCGTTGCTCGATGCGGTGTTGTTGGCGGACCTGCGCGCGGCCTACGGCGCGGCTGTGACGCTGGAAATCGTCAAGCTCATCGACGGGACTGCCGCCGCCCCGTCGATGGCAGAGGCGCGCACCGCAGCCCTGGCGGCGGCGCAAGCGGCGCTCGAAGCGCACGCCAAATCGCATCCCGTGGTCGCCAAAGCGGTGGCGTTATTTGGTGGCCCAGTGCGTTCGGTGGTGCGCAAGGGCATCGCTTGACAGACGTCGCACACGACCGGCACGTCCACGCGCTGTCGTCGACGGTGGTGGTGTTGGTGCGTACGGAGGGGCCGTTAAACGTCGGCAGTGTGGCGCGGCTGTGTGGCAATTTCGGTTGTGGTCTGCGCTTGGTCGACGTCAGCGCTGACACCACGAGCAAACACGCGGTGATGATGGCGCACCCGGCCGAACAGGTGCTGCTGCAAGCGCAGCGGTTCGCTACGCTTGATGAGGCGCTGCGCGATGTGGACGCGTCGATCGGCACGTCGTCAAAGATCGTGGATGCGCGCGATGGGCCGGTGTTTGACGTCGCGCGCGCGCGCGGGTTTTTGCCGGCGGCAGGCTGCACGGTGGCGGTGGTGTTTGGCAATGAGCGCACGGGCCTGAGTGTGGGCGAGGCTGCGTGCTGCACGCGCTTGGTGAAGCTACCGACACCGGGCACAAACGACAGCTTGAACCTCAGTCACGCGGTGGCGTGTGTGTTGACGCTGTTGGCGCAAGCGCAACGCGACAGCGCCACCGACGTTACCAGCGCGCCGCGAGCTGCTGCTGACGCGCGCGCCGTGTTGGTGACGCAGTGGCTGGCTGCGCTCGAGCTGCGCGGTTATTTTAAAGCACAACGGCCTGAGCGGTTTTTGCCGAGGCTGCGCGAGATCGTGGACAAGATGGACATCAGCGACCGCGACGTGGTGTTGCTGCGTGACATGCTGCATGTGTTGGCGCACGGCGCCGCACCCAAACAAGAGCGCGCGCATGGCTGACGCAGCAGCAGCGACGCCCGCGCAACATGACATCGTGTTGTGCACGATGAACGCCAAGTGGGAGCATGCCAGCTTTGGCTTGCGGTGTTTGATGGCGAATTTGGCGGAGTTGTCGTCGTGCGCGGTGATGATCGAGCGCACCATCCACGACCGCGCCAGCGACATCGCGGAGGAGATCTTAAGCTACCGGCCGAAGATCGTCGGCATTGGCGTGTACGTGTGGAACGCGGTGTTGGCGCTCGAAGTCGTCACGATCCTCAAACGCGTGCTTCCCGACCTGCACGTGGTGATTGGCGGGCCTGAGGTCAGCCATGAAGTCGACGCGCAAGACATCGTGACGCGTGCGGACTACGTCGTCACCGGTGAAGCCGATGTGGCCTTCATGCAATTGTGCACCAAGTTGCTGGCGGGTAAAAAGCCGCTGCTTAAGCGCATTGACGCCGGCAAACCCGAGCTGCACGCGCTGCAATTTCCCTACGCGCTGTACACCCACGACGACCTGCACAAGCGCATCTTGTATGTGGAGGCGTCGCGCGGCTGTCCGTTTACCTGCGAGTTTTGCCTCAGCGCCCTGGACGACGGCGTGCGCACGTTCGCGCTTGAGGCGTTTTTGGCGCAGATGCAAACACTGCTTGAGCGTTTTGTCGGTGGGCGCTTGATGCTGAAGTTTGTCGATCGCACTTTCAACATGAAGATCGACGACAGCGCTAAGATCTTGGAGTTTTTTTTGGCGCGCATGCGGCCCGGGCTGCATTTGCATTTCGAGATGATCCCCGACCGCCTGCCCGAACGCCTGCGCAGCTTGCTCGGGAAATTTCCTGCCGGCACGGTGCAGTTGGAGGTCGGCATCCAAACCCTCGATGTCGACGTCAGTAAACGCATCGCACGCAAACAAGACGTCGCACGCATCGCCGACAACTTGGCGTTTTTGAAGCAGCACACCGGCGTGCACGTGCATGCCGACCTCATCGTCGGGCTGCCCGGTGAGTCGCTCGCGATGTTTGGCGCCGGCTACGACCAGCTGTACCGATGGCAACCTGAAGAGATCCAAGTCGGCATCTTGAAGCGGCTGCGCGGCACGCCGCTGCGACGTCACGACGGCATTATGCGCTACACCGACACGCCGCCGTACGAGGTGTTGTGCACCGATGCGCTCGATTTTGTCGACGTGCAACGCCTCAAACGTTTCGCGCGCTACCACGACGTGGTCGCCAACAGTGGACGTTTCAAGGCCGTCAGCGCGCTGTTGTTTGGCGACGCACCGTTTGCGCACTTCTTGGCGTTTTCCGATTGGCTGTGGCGCACCACGCGCGCGACCTCTGGCATCGCGCTGTCGCGGTTGGCGCGCTTGCTCACTGAATTTTTGGTGAGCGAGCGCGGTGTGGCGGCCGAGGTGGTCGCGCACGCCATGGAGCTCGACATCGGCCGCGACCGCATGGCGTCGCTGGTGGCCGACGACGCTGCGGGTGCTGTGAGCACCGCCCCGCGGCTGCCCAAGCGCCAAGCGCGTCACGTGATGCCTTAGGCAGCGCTAGCGAGCGTTCGAAATTTAATCGCGCGGCGCGGCTACTTCTTCGCCCGGCCGTTTGCGCGCACCGTGCACAAAAGCCGAGACGGCGCCGCACCGTTGAAGCATCATCGCGTGCATGAAGGTGGCGTCAGTCGTCGTGGGCTTTGCAGCGCTGTCGGTCGCGTTGACGGCGCTTGGCTATGCCGCCGCGCGCGTCGGGCCACCACCACCCGCAAACGTGCTGGCGGCGGCGGCGCGACCCGCGGCCCTAACCGCACCACCTCCACCGCAAGCACCGACGTCGGACGCAGACCGTGACGCAGACCGGCGCGCACCGCTGCTGCCCGCGCTGTTTGTGGTCCAAAACGCCACTGCAAAAACGCAAATCGTGCTGGCGGGCCCACGGGCAAAGCCGCTGTTGTTGCACCTGTGGGCGTCGTGGTGCGGGCCGTGCCGTGCGGAATTGCCGGCGCTATTGGCATTTCACGGTCCCGCCGAGGTGCTGGCGGTGACGGTGGACGACCGTTTTGACGACGTCATGGCATTTTTTGGCGGCAACATCCCCGCGCAAGTGGCGTGGGACAGCACCATCTCGTTGGAGCGTGCGCTTGGGGTGCACAGCATCCCGACGA
This sequence comes from Deltaproteobacteria bacterium, assembly GCA_043744135.1. GTDB lineage: Bacteria > Myxococcota > UBA727 > UBA727 > VGSZ01 > JAYTVG01. The sequence goes on from JAYTVG010000281.1 coordinate 13,840, forward strand.
CGTTTTTGATCGACACTGCAGGGCGCGTGATCGATCGCTACGATGGCGCTCAAGCGTGGCAGCAGCCGGCGATGGTGGAGGCGGTGCGGGAGGCGCTCGCGCCGCACATCCGTTGACGCTGGGCACGCAATGCCTCACGTGGTCGCATGCCATTGTTTGAATACCGCTGCGGCGCCTGCCGCCACTTGGAAGAGCTCCTGCAAAAGCACGGTGACGTCGCCCCAGAGCGCTGCCCGGCTTGCAAAAAGAAGGGGACGATGACCAAGGAGATCAGCCTGACGTCGTTTCAGCTCAAAGGCGGCGGCTGGTACAAAGACCTGTATGCATCAACGCCCGCTGGCGGTGCAGACAGCGGCACGGATGGCGCCAGCGACGGCAAAAGCGACAGCAAAAGCGACAGCAAAAGCGACGGCAAAAGCGACGGCAAAAGCGACAGCCCGACGACGAAAGCGGACGCGAAGCCTGCGGCCGACGCTGCGAGCAAGAGCACCGGCTCGGACAAAAAAGCCAACGCGAGCAAGCCCACCGCCAAAAAGGCCAAAGCCCGCAAACGCGCGAGCTGAGCGCTACGGACAGGCCCCGCTCGCGAACACCGCTTCGCAGTTGCGTTCGTCGTCGAGGGTGACGGTGACGGGGCCGGTGCCGGTGCCGCAGATCCGCCAACCACAAAACGTCGAGCCGGCAGCGGCTGTGGCCGTGAGGGTGTCGCTTTCGTCGGCGAAGTAGCCCGCTTGGCAGTCGCCGTTGCCGTCGGTGCTGCAGTCAATGCGCGGCGTGCCGTCGTTGCGCAGCGCGGCGCTGGTGACGTTGCCGATGCCGAGGTCGGCTCCGTTTGGGGCCGAAAACACCACCAACAACGTGTGCAGTTGGCGGAAGTTGGCAGTGCATACGATCTCGTCTCCCTCATCGTCGTTCGGCAGCGCCGCCACAATCGACGCGTCTTGGGTGTTGCGCTCGGGGTTGCCATTTTTGGTGCAGGCCCAGCCGCCAAACAGCGCATCGCGGGCGGCCTCGGCCACCAGCACCACGTTGCCACCGATGGCGAAGTCGCGCGCTGCGTCGGTGCAGTCGGTGCTGCAGTCGATGCCCTCGGGGTCAGAGACAACGCCGCCGAGGCCATCGCCACCTTTGACAACGGTGACGCGCAAGGCTTTGGTGTCCACGTGCGGGCCATCTGACGGGTTCGACGGTGGTGCGCACGCGAGCGTGCACGCGGTCCCAAACAACATCGGCAACAGCTTTGACATCGACGCAGTGTAGGTGATGTCGAAGCGCTGCAACATCCGCCCATGCACGGTTGTGTGCTGTTGGTGCTGCGGGTTTGCTAAGGTCGCGTCCATGTCCACGTACTGCCGCTTCACGTTGTCGCTCGCGTTTGTCTGCGTCCAAGCCGGCTGCACCAGCTGCGGGGCTGGGCCGCAACCGTTTGCAGCAGGTGAGGGCGAAGGCGAGGGTGAGGGTGCGGGCGAAGGTGAGGGTGAGGGTGAGGGCGAGGGCGAGGGTGAGGGTGAGGGCGAACGTGATGCGGGGCCGCCGCCGCTGGATGTGTTCGGCCTGGACGACCGCCCGACCAACACCACCTGCACGGCACCGCCACCGCCGCCCGCGGGCACTGGCGAGGTGGCCTTGGTGCAGCGTTGGCCCGACCTGCAAGTGTCGCGGCCGGTGTTCATGCTGCAAGAGCCTGGCACCAACCAAATCTACGTCGTGGAGCAAGCGGGCCGGTTGGTGCGCTTTGACAAAGACGACACCGCGGTCACCGTGCCGCAAGAGATGTTGAACATCACCGGGCCTGTCACCTTTGGCGGTGGCGACGGCAGCGAGGACGGCCTGCTGGGGATGGCGTTTCACCCGCAGTGGCCTGACGTCGCTGACGTGTTCGTGTTTTACACCACCGCTGACGACAGCATCGATCGCGTGGCGCGTTTCCCGCTCGGTGGCGACGGCACCTTTGACGAGACCGCGCAGGAGATCGTGCTCGACATCGACGACTTCGCCTCCAACCACAACGGCGGCATGATCCGCTTCGGCACCGACGGCTATTTGTACATCGGCACCGGCGACGGCGGTGCCGGTTTCGACCCGTTTGAAAACGGCCAAGACGGCTTGAGCCTACTCGGCAAAATGCTCCGCATTGACGTCGACAACCCGCAAAATGGTAACGCCTACGGCATCCCGCTGGACAACCCGTTCGTCGGCAACGCTGCGTTTGCTCCCGAGGTGTGGGCGCGTGGTTTGCGCAATCCCTGGCGCTGGAGCTTTGATGCGTTCACGGGAGATCTATGGGTGGGCGACGTCGGGCAGGTGCGCTGGGAAGAAATCAACATCGTCGAGCGCGGCGGCAACTACGGCTGGGACGTGTTTGAGGGCACGGAGTGTTTAGATGACACCTCAGGGCCCTCGGGTCCGTGCGATTTGGGCGGCACCAAACCACCGGTGACGACGTATTTTCACGACAGCGGCCGCTGTGCTGTGGCGGGCGGTAACGTCTACCGCGGCAGCGCCTATCCCGAGTTTGAGGGTAAGTATTTTTTCGGCGACCACTGCTCAAGCGAAGTGTTCGCGCTGGAATTTGACGGCGAGGTGGGCACCGGGGTGGAGGTCGCCAACAACGGCAACAACGTTGATGCGTTTGGCGAAGACGCGGACGGCGAGCTGTATGTCATCTCCACGCCGGGTGGCACCATCGAGCAGATCACGCGATCGACAGACCCCGCCATCGACAACTTTCCGCAGACGTTGTCGGCCACCGGGTGCATGGACGCTGTCGACACCACCCAGCCCGGCCCCGGCCTCATCCCGTACACCGTCGCGCACGCGTTTTACTCCGACGGTGCCGACAAGGAGCGCTTCATGGCGCTGCCCGAGGGACAAAACGCGATCGTCGACGCGACGACGGGCGACATCGACTTTCCTGTCGGCACGGTGTTTGTGAAGACGTTTCGCGTGGCGGGGCAGTTGGTGGAGACGCGGTTGTTTATCCGCCATTCGCAAGATCAATGGGGCGGCTATTCTTATGAATGGAACGATGCTGGCACCGATGCGACGCTGCTGCCCGCCGCCAAAAACAAGACGCTCAATAGCGGCCAGACGTGGTCGTATCCCGCGCGCAACGCCTGCCTGACGTGTCACACCGCGGCCGCCGGTCGCAGCTTGGGGCTTGAGGTGCCGCAACTTAACGGCGGTTTCACGTATCCCTCGGGGGTGTTCGCCAACCAACTCGCCACGCTCGATCACATCGGCGTGCTGAGCTTGCCCGCACCTGTCGACACGCTGCCGGTGTTTGCCGCCATTGATGCCGATGGCTTTTCGATTGAGGCGCGCGCGCGCGCGTACCTGCACGTGAACTGTTCGAGCTGCCATCGACCCGGCGGCATCGGCCAAGGTCCGTCCGACCTGCGGTTTCAAACGGCGTTTGGCGACATGGCGATCTGCGACCGCACACCGTCGGAGGGCGACTTTGGCATCGCTGACGCGCGCGTGTTTGCGCCGCAAGATCCGTCACGCTCAATGTTGTCGGTGCGTATGCACCGCCTGGGCGCGGGACGCATGCCGCTGCTCGGCAGTAACGTCGTCGACGCGGCGGGCGCCGCCTTGGTCGACAGCTGGATCGTGCAAACGACGACGTGCCCGTAGTCGACGTCGGGCGCTGGGGTAAGCAAATACGCGTTACGCGCTTTTAAACTGCACCGGCAGCAACACACCGCGCGCCTTGAGCTGTTGTTTGACCCACGCTTTGATCGTCGTCGCTGGGTAGGTACGGTCCGGGCGGATACCAACCTCGACGCGCGGCCCTTTGACGCGCACGCTCATGACCGCGTCTTCGATGCAGCGGTCGCGTGTGCTCCTTGCTTGCGCGGTTTTAACCGCCGCTGCAAACGTCGCCACCACGTCTTTCATGGTCGGGGGCGGCACGAACGTGGCGGTGTCGATGACGATGTGACGGGGTTTGACGCCCAACTCCGCGCATAGGCTGCGCACGGCGGCTACGATATCAGCGTCGCTGCGCTGGGCGGGCTGGCGCACGCTAACGCGCAGCGCGTCGCCGTCTACGCGCAAACCAACAACCTCTTGGTGCGGGTTTGCTGTGCTGCCGGCGCGCGCCATCAGCTGCGCGGCATCAAACAAGCGCTGCGCGTCGGCGCTGCACAGTGGTGGCGGCGGATCGGCGCGCTTGAGGTGGACGCTGAGTGCAGCACCCCCAGCAGCAGCGATCAGCGGGGCACAGCGCGTGCGCACATCGACGTCGCTCAAGACAGCGTCCGCGTCGATCACGACCTGCACGGTTTTGGCATCGACAGCTTCGACGTGGCTGATGCCTTCAAGGCGTCGCGCGTCGCTGCGATCGGCGCTGAGCGCGGCATTGACCTCCGCGGCGACGGCGCGCGCCTCTCCCGTCGTCAATAGCTCCAGTCGAGCGCCTTCGGGCACGCCGCACGCTTGCAGCAGGGCGCGCGTAGCGTCGCGGATGGCGCCGCGCGAAAACAGCGCATGCGCGTCGATAGTGGCGAGCACAGCGCCGTCGTGCACGTGCAGGCCGCGGATGCAGCGTTGCACCGCATCGGGGTCGTTTTTGAAGCTGGTGATGCGCAGCAGCGCCTGCGCGACCGCCGCACGCAAGGTGTGCGGATCGACGGTCACAGCCACTGCGACCGGCCATCTGCGCTGCGGACTAGGGTGGTTTGTGCCCATCGCGAGCGACACGCTAGCGCTGTTGAGACGTGTCGTGGCTAAAAACGGCGCGCGCTGGCACACCGGCAAGCGGATCGCGGGCACCGTAACGCTTGATGTTTACGTGGCTTTGCGGGCGGGTCGACGCCGTACGATCCCGCGCGCAACGCGCCGCGCCAGCCTGCGATAACCTCGCAGTACAGTGTTTTTGCGCAGGAGCATCCCATGGTAGATCCCGTCTCAGGTGGCATCGGCAAAGCCAGCCAACAAATGATGCAAGAGCTCCAAAAGGAGATGCAAAAAGGCCAAGACCAAGTCGGTAAGCCGGGCTTTAACGACACGATGGCGCAGCAAGTCAACCAGACCCAAGGCGTGCAGCACACGCAGGGGATCCAGCCTGTACAAGAAGCGCAAAAGGTCAACGAGGCCACCAAAGCTGCCGACGTTCTGCGCACCGCACAAAGCCAAAGCGTGCAAGGCGTCAACCCGGACACCGGCGTCAAGCCGATCGAAAAAAAGGCCGAGTCCAAAGAGGCGGGCCTCAAGGCCGTGCTCAACCAGGTGGTCGACGGACAAAACAAGCTCGACGACATCATCAAGATGGCCACCAGCGGCAAGGTGTACGGCAACCAACAGCTGCTGGCGATTCAAGCCTCGGTCTACAAGTTCAGCCAAGAGCTCGATTTGACGTCGAAGGTGGTGGAAAAAGCCACCAGCGGCGTCAAGCAGACCATGCAGACCCAGGTTTAATGCCTGCGGGTTTGCGCCGCGTCGCGCCTCATCGCGCCTCATCCAAACTGCGCTGGGCTACTGCGCAAACAAACGGCGTAGGTGGGCCTCATCCACCACCGCACCGACCGAAAACACCACGCGCGGGTTGCGCTGAACCTCAGTGACTTGGTGCTTGACGACGTCAGGGCGAAACAGCAGCGCGTCACCTTCGTCGAAGATCTGCTCGTCACCGTCGAAGTAAAGCACGCCCCCCTGCCCCGCGAGCAGCAGCGCATTGAACCGCACGTGGTGAAGCTGGTCGGGGACTGGGTCTGTGTGCGCGGGGATCGCACTGCCAACAGGGTAGCGCAGCAGCCACGCATCCACCATGAGCGGGTCGCCAAGCGCCAAGCGCGCACGTTTGATCAAGCGCTCGCACGCCAGGTGCTCAAGCACGTCTTTTTTTTCGTAGCCGGTGCCCTGGCGCCCCGGCCCCCAGCCGCTGTCGTTGCGCGCCACGTTGAGCAACACCACGCGTTCGCGCGGTGTTAAAAACCCCGGCAGGGCACGCGACCACACGTCAGCCGCCACCGCCGAAGATGGTCATGAGGGTGCCGCTCGCGATCAGGCCCGCTAGGCCCAAGTACAGCGCATACAACGCGTCACCGGCGATGAGGCCACCGCCCACGAGGCTGGTGGTGCTCATGTCTTCGGGCAGCGCATCGCCTGGTTTGGCGGGATTGGCGAGGCGTTTGCGCGCGCCATACCAGTTGAAGATGCTCGCGAAGATGCCGCCGAGGCCAAACCACAGCGCTGTCGTGAAGTCGACGAAGCCGCCAAACGACGAGGCGTAAGGTGATGCGACCAGCAGTCCGTCGACGACAAAGTCGAGGCCGGGGTTTTTCAGTGACCACGCCTGATACGCGGTGCTGGCGCGCAGCAGCTTGCGGATGATTTGAATCACAAGGCCCACACCAATGCCCAAAAACATCACCGACAGCACTTTGGATTTGTCGCTGTCTAACGTGTTGAGGACGCCGACAAACTTGTAGGTCATCGCGGCTTGCCAACCGCGGGCGGCGCCATCGCGCAGCTCGGGGTGCAAAAACAGGTTTTCTTTGAGCACCGGGTACGCTTGCAAAAACACCCGCGTCATCAGCACGGCCAAAAACGCGCCCATGATGATGCCAATGACTTGGAATCGAAACTGGATGGTGCGGTCCGAGCCCAAGCGTGCGCCGGTGGAGCGATCTTGCTGCATGTCGACGCCGACCGTGCAGCTGACCAGCAAGATCGAACCCGTGAGCAAACCGACGAGCGGATCTTTGAGGCCGAGACCAGCCATGATCAGCACCGTGACGACGAACGCAGACGAGATCGGGTTTTGATCGGTGATTCCCTGCGAGATGCCGTTAATCATCTGAAAGACGAACGCCATGGCGATAGCGAACAACACCCATCCCACGGGGATGAGCAAAATCTGCGAGGCCACCAGCAGCAACGCGACGCCCCAAAACGCCACCCACATCAGCAAGCGCTTGACGTTGGTGGGATTTTTTTCCGGCTCCTGCACCTGCGTGCTGGCGGCTCGAAAGCGCGCGTAAGCGTCCTTGGCGAGCATGCTCATATCGATGATGGCGGCGCCTAAGATGGTCCCCAGCGCAAAGATGAAGCCGATCTTGCGAAATGGATCGTGCTCACCCAAATAGCCATGGGTCCGCAACCACGGGGTGAGGAAGTAGCCGACGGCGCCAACCACGATCGCCGACGCCGAGATGCGCGCCCCAACGATCATGCCGCCGCCAAACGTGCTGGCGGAAAACGACGTCACAAATGCCCAGCTCATGGCTTGCATGGCGGTCATCTTGAGCGCGAGCTTTTCGCCCTGCGCGGCAGCTTTTTCATACGCGGCGTTGAGCATCTCGACGACTTTGCCAAGCACCAGGCCGCCCGCGATACCGCCCACCAGCTTGCCGACGGACTTGCGCAAGATCTCGGGGTCGGTGAGCGCACGCAAGATGTTGGCGACGGCGAGACCGGAGGGATACGTCAGCTTGAGTTTGTCGACGAGGATGGGCGTGTACAGCATGCCCACACCCACGCCGAACATGCCGATGCACAAAAAATACAAGATGAGGTGCCACGCGGGCGGCTCCGGCATCTTAAGCCACACCATCGCTTGGATGAGCACGCCCATCGCCGCCATCGATGCCACCGACGCCGCCATGGTCTGCATGTAGTTGGCGCCGTGCTTGCCCTCAGGGCCGTAGCCGAGCGTGACCACCGAGCCCAAAATGCCCGCGAGCACCTGCCCGCCGACGAAAAAACCCAGCGAGAAGTTCATATAGCTGGCGGTGACGCCGCCCAGCGGGCCGAGGATGAAGATGGCAACCACGCCCAGCAAAATGAAATAGCCGGGGCTGTTTAGCTTGGGGAGAAACTTCTTCATGGGTGGCGTTTCACCACGAACGCAGCCGCCGCGAAAGAGGGCGTTAGTCGACCGGCACCACGGCCACGCCAGCCGCTGAAGCGGACGCGGCGATGAACGTTGCAGTCGGAGTCGCACGCGCCGTGCGGTCGTACACTAAGCCGATAGGCAGCCCCTGCCCCACTAGGCCGCGCAAGGACAGTAGCGCCGGCGACACCGCGTCTTTGGTGCGTGCGGCGTACTCGTGTGCGGTGGTGCCGTTCGCGGTCCACTGCCGCGTGAACTGCGCGATCTTCGTCGTGTCGCAGCGCAAGCCCACCGCCATGCCGGCGTCGGTCGCTTGCATCGCGAGTTGAAACATCCCTTGCGGCATGCCCGACATCGACAACGCTACCGCGTCGCGCTGGGTCATGGCCTTGACCACTTCGAGTTGGCTGATGTGCTGTGCGAGCAGCAATAACTCGGTGCAGCTGCGCAGCAGGTCGAGCATGTCCGCGTCAGCGCCGAGCACCACGCTGAAGCCCACGCCGACCATGGTCGCGTCCGCCTCAGGCCCGCTGACAGCGACGCCGCCCGCAGACACCACCGGCGCCTTCACGCCGACCGCTTCACGCTGCGCATCTTGCACCGCGCCGGCGATGGTGCGCGGTGCGCTGCGCAACAGCTCGCCGTGCTTGCGTTGGGTGAGCGCATTGGCCTCCATATAGCCCGCGCTCTCGAACACCGTTTGCAGCTGCGCCAACAGCGCCTGCGGCGACACCGTGCGCAAATCAACGCGCTGCTGACCAAACTCCTGAAACAACGACTGCCGTCCAGCACGCGCGCGGTTGATGGCTATTTTGACGTCAAGATCGGCGGCGTTTGCGCGCCCACGCGTCACCAGCGGCAGCACCACGGCATCGTCAACGCCAAGCACCATGGACGCGACGCGGGCGAACTGTTCCGCCGCGTCGCGCACGCTGCGGGCGGTCGGATCCGCCACCCACGACGTTGGCAGCGCGCCGACGAGCGCCTTGGCGCTGGCTTTGCCGCCGCTCATTTTGGCGACGTCGGCAGCCACCTCGGTTGCAAGCGTGCTGAGCACCTCGCCCGACGACGCGCTGCCGACCAACCCCGCCACAGCGGTGAGAAACGTGTCGCGCGGGAGGGCTTTAAGACGCATGGGTTGGGTAGCAGCTGCACACGGCGTTTGGCGCGCAGCGGTGGCCAAATCTTGCGAGGCATGTCGCGTTCCGTTTGAAACGTCGACGTGATGCACAGGCACGTGGTGGGCGACCGGCGCTGGCATGCGACCTGCTCTCACCTGTTACGCACGATGTTCGTGCCAACCCAAGAAAGATGCAGGACCTCCATGACCACCATCCACGCGTTAAAGCACGTCGCCGCGGCGGTCGCGCACGCCGAAGTCTTAGCTGACGAAGCCGGCGACCTCGGCGACACCGCGGTGTCAAACCACTTGCGCTTGCGCGCCCGACAACTCGGTGACGAGGTGGAAAACGCCGTCGCCGCGTTCGAATTGATCGAGCCCATGAAGCTCGCGCGGTTGCGTGCGCATGCCACGCTCGACGCTGTACACAGCGAGATCACCGTGCGGCTGGCGGCACTGTTGGCACCCGAAGACTTGTCGCGGCTCACGCCAGGTGCCTACTTAGACATCGCCGAGCGCGCGCGTTTTCGCCTGCGGCGCATCAGCGACATGCCCGATCCCGCGCTTCAGCACGTGAAGGTCGATTTGCGCTGTGCCGTGCTCGCGTACGAAGACGCGGTGGACCACTACCTCGTCAGCTGCGCCGACGCGCAGGGCCGCAAGGACGCGGCCGTCATCAAAAGCCAAGCCCTGCGCGTGGAACTGGAGGGGGCCAAGGCGCGCTTGCTCGTGAAGGTTCCCGTCGACAGTGATGCGTGGCGGCGCATCAAGCGGCGCGCGGTCCGCACAAAACGCGCGCGCTGGCTCAACGAAGCGCGCGCACAACGCCTGCTCGCCGACGCTGTCGGCCCGGTTTCATCAAACGCGTAACAAATCTGCAGCCAGCCGATCCGCGCAGATGCGGGGTAAAGCACAACCGCGCACGCCGAGCGCGCGCGGTTGCGGTGGCCGCGGACGATCGGCGTACATCGGCGACAGCGCGCTGATGTTCGAACTCGCATGGGTGCGGTCGGCGCGCGGATCCGCTTGAGTGTCAGCTTTCGTTGATGATCGGCAAGTGGCCCGACGACGACACAACAGTGCCGGTCATTTTACGCGGGCCGACCTCGACAAGGGCCTTTGGGCGTACGTGAGCTGGTCGATTGCGCCACGCCTCTTGCAGCTGCTGGTCGAGCAGGTGCGTTGGGCGCACGTTGCCGATCGCGTTGTGCATCACCGCACGCACGTTTGGGATGCGTTGTTCCAAGTCTAGCAACAGCGCCGCGACCTCGTCGCGCTTCAAACCGTCCTGCGATCCGCACAGGTTGCACGGCAAGATGGGGTAGGCGCGCTCGGCCGAAAACGCACGGAGGTCCGCCTCAGCGACGTCGATCAACGGTCGAATGACCTCAAGCGTGCCGTCGTCGGTGGTATAGCGCGCCGGCATCGCTTGCAGTTTCCCCGCGTACAGAAGGTTCATCAGCAACGTCTCAAGCGCGTCGTCGCGGTGGTGGCCCAGTGCGAGTTTGTTGCACCCAAGCCGCGCGGCCGCGCTGTACAAAATCCCGCGACGCAAGCGCGCACACAAAAAGCAATACGCTTGCCCCGGTTGCGTACCTTCTTTGACGATGGCGTAGGTGTCCTCTCGCAAGATTTCAAACCGCACGCCGGTGTTTGTGAGCCACGTTT
>JAYTVG010000282.1:0-1978 GCA_043744135.1 Deltaproteobacteria bacterium
GACTGCGCTTGTGCGTGACGCGGCCATCCGCAAGCTCAACGAAACCGTGGCGCGTGTGCGCGCAGCGTGCGCCAAGGCCGCCGCCAACAACGCACCCTAGCGAAAGGGCGGCAGCTCCGACAACGCACCATCGTCAGCGGCAGCGGTGACGTCGTCGCAGCTGGCGCCGTCGGCCAGGCGTATTTCCTCAAACCAGCTGCGTTTGGGATCGGGGTGCGGCTCCGAGCTGCCCTCGGATTGTCGATCCAAGCTGGGGTTTGATGCGCCCACGGTGAGTGCTTCGTTGGTGTTTTTGGCGAGGCCGATCATGCGGTCGGGGCCGAGCGTGACGGCGTTATACAGGTCCACAGTCTTGCGCTGAAACGCATACACCTCGCCGTCGCCCAGCTGGCCGCCGACAAACAGCGTGATGCCAGGGTGGCCGTCGTCATCCATGTCAAACACGCGTTGGTCCCACGGTGCTTGTTCAAAGTGCTCGCGGTCGGGCAGGGGCGTGGTGTAGGGCTCCGGCAGATCGCGCAGCCCCCACAACTGCAAGTGGCCCGTTGCGCTGTACGCGCCTGCTGTCGTGATGACGACGGTCTCGTGCGTGCTGGGCGCGACTTTGCGGTAGGTGCTTTGTGGCGATTCGGTGACGACGCCGAGCACGGCATAGTTGTAGCCGCCGCACAGCTGCGACGTCTGTGCGTAGCGGTCGCCGGCCGCGTCGTAGCTGCGCGTCACCAAGCGGTAGTTGACGCCGCCCCCCTCCTGGTCTTGCAAGCCCGCGGGCAGGTGCACAAGCGTGGAGTTGGTGGTTTGTAGCGCAAACGTGCCAGCAGCGGCTCCGGCAGCGATCGGGGTCGCTGTGACACCGATGTCGCTCGAAAAATAAGGCGCCTCGGCGCAGCCCGCGCCTGCGACGCAGCCCGCAGCGAGGGCACACAGCGTCATGCGCAGGGGTGACCGCATCCGCATGTGTCCAGTGTAACGCAGCCCACAGTGCCCGCTAGCGCGCAAACAGCGCCTCAGGCGTGATGATGGTGCCGTGCAGTGCCGTGGCCGCTACCACGCGTGGCGACGCCAGATACACCTGTCCCGGCCCCGAGCGTCCCGGAAAGTTGCGGTTGATGGCGCTCACCGTCACCTGCTGCTGGTCGCGGGACACGCCGGGACCGGCGTTAATGCACGCGCCGCACGACGGCTCGATGACCTCGGCGCCGGCGTCGGCAAAGACGGCGAGATAGCCTCGATCCTGGGCGTAGCGCTTGATGCGCTGGCTGCCAAATTGGATGTACATCTTGACGTCGGGCTTGACGCGCATGCCGCGCTTGAGCCCCTCGCTCAACACCTCCGCGTACATGTCCATATCCGCCATCTTGCCGCCCGTGCACGAGCCGCCGTAGGCAATCTCCACCGCGATGTTGCGCGCCGCGAGCTCGTCGACGACCACGCCGTTACGGGGATCGCCGGGCGTCGCGACCATCTGCGGCACGAAAGCGAGATCGATTGTAAACGTTGCGTCGTACACGGCGTCGGCGTCGGCTTTCCAATATCCCGTCGACGCGCGCTGTTCGCTCCAGCCGCGAAATTTCATGAGGTATTGCTTGGTGACGTCGTCGGCCTCGATGATTCCTGTGGTGGCGCCGCACTCGACAGCGAGGTTTGTCAGCGTGGCACGCTCGTCCATCTGCGACAGTGGCAACTGCAACAAGCCGGGCCCAGAAAACTCCATCACCTTGCCGATGCAGCCGCCGTCCTTGCTGTACTTTTGCGCCATCACGTACAGCATGATGTCTTTGGCGGTGACGCCCGGCTTGGGCTTGCCGGTGAGCACGTACCGCACGCTGGCGGGGACCTTCACTTGGATGTCACCGGTGTACCAGGCGTTGGCCATGTCGGTGGAGCCGACGCCGAACGCAAAGCATCCGAGTGCGCCGGCCATGCAGGTGTGCGAGTCGGTACCGGCGACGAGTTGGCCGGGGAGCGCGATCTCTTC
>JAYTVG010000283.1:0-6361 GCA_043744135.1 Deltaproteobacteria bacterium
GAGCCGCGGCCAAAAGCGTGGCACCCGCGCCAAGTAGTCGAGGTAGGGGGCGCCGAGCGATCGCGACAACAACTGCTCTTCGTGCAGGACCATCGCGCGCAGCGCTGCGCTCAACAACAGCGTCAACAGCACGCACACCAACAGCGGCACCCACAGCGCGATCAAGCCGAAAAAAAACACGCAGTTGCCCACGTACAGCGGGTTGCGCAGGTGCGCGAACACGCCGGTGTCCACCAGCGCCGCCGTCTTTCCTTGGCCGTACACCGCGCCGCCCAACACAGCTTCGCCGCACAGCCGAAGCGCGAAGCCCACCGCGCACAGCGCGCCGGTGAGCGCCATCGTCGTGGTCAAGCCCAACAACGTCGTCAATGTCGACAGCGCTGGGGACGCCGGCAGGCGCGCGCACAGCAGGGCGACCGCGCACGCGATTGCAAAGGTCGCAAACAACACCAGCAAACGATGCTCAAACAGCTTCGCGCCGATGGCATTGACGGGCGGCATGTGGTCGGCGTGCGCGGCCGCTGACTCACGCGGTGGCGTTATGGACATTGGTCGGCGGGGAAGCGTGTGCACGTCGGCGAATCGGGCGGAATGCAGCACGTGTACGCGCCGCCGAAACAAGCCGCGTCGCCGTCCGGCTGTGCGATGTCGCAATCGATCAAACACACCGGGGCTGGCGGCGCGCAGTCACCTTCTCCTTCGCCCTCGCCTTCGCCCTCGCCCTCGCCCTCGCCCTCGCCCTCGCCTTCTCCTTCGCCGGCACACACCGCTTGCGAAAACGCGCCAAACTGGTCGCACAGCAGCACGTTGTCGACGCAGCTGGCGACAAACGCGTCGCTGACGTTCGTGCAGTCAAACACGCATAAAAACGGCGTCTGCTGGTCGCAGGTCCCGGGCGTCAGGCAACCGCTCGTTACGGCTGGGGCAATGCACACCAGCACGCCAAACGCGTCACAGGTAAAGCCGGAGGGCGGTGCCGTGCAGTCGGTGACGCAGTCAATCTCAAGCACGCCACCGGTGGCAGCGCAGTTTTCAGCGCCGTCGACGCACTGCGCGAAGCCGAGCGGGTTTGCGTTGTTGCAGTCGTCGACGCAGGCGCTTGGCAGCGTCGGACAGTTGTCGGGGGCGGCACCGCAGCTGGGCGTGACGTCGACGGCGCCGGGGTTGGCGCAGCGGCCGCACGCGCACTCAAGTCCGTCTGCGCACGCGAGATCGCTGCCGCACGCGCTACCGAGCGCATCGCCCTTGGCAGCGGACGGAGCGGTGCTGCACACCGACGCGGCCGACAGCGGCACAGCCAAAAACGCCACAGCGAGCCACGGCACGCGCCCAGGTGGGCCGGAGGTGCACAGATGCGCGGCGCGAGACGGCGGCGATGTCATGACGGTTTTGTAGCACGCGATTGCCACGCGACAACCCCGCGTGGCGCCGCCAATCGCGCTCGGCCGCGCGCGGCCACGCTGTGGCGTCGACAAGCGCGACGCGACGTCGTCAGCGCGCGAACAGCAACTTGTGGCTCAACCACATGCCGATGGGCGAAAACAGCAGCGCGCCCAAGATCAGCACCGGCCAGCCCAGCGCGGTTGGCACCACGCCCTCGCGCAACAACAAAAACACCCCGAGGGCGCCCGCGATAAACAGCAGTCCATCCGCGATGGTGACGATGACCGACGCGACGCGCATGCGCGCCAACAGCGCGTTTACGAAGGTGGGGGCCGCGACCGCCCCGAGCAGCACCCCAATGCCGAGGCCGATGACCAAAAACGCCATCGACTGGGTTTGCTTGTCGAGGCCTGGTTTGACGGGGACCACCACCGTGACCACCAGCGCCGTGATCCAGCCCGCGCCAGCGAGCACCGCCAAGCACAACGCCGAACTTTCGCGCCGCGACAAGCCGGCGCCAAACAGCGTGGCTGGGGCTTTCGCCAACAGCGCCGCGAGGCCACCCGCGATGACGCCCGCGGCAGCAAAAAACCACGGCCAGGTCCAAAACAACACTTCACCGGCGCTGCCGCGCACCGGTTTGACGACGGCGCACACAAGACCAAGCAACACGGCGGTCAGCACCGACAACACGGCTGCGGGCAACAGGGCTGCTCCCCAAGTGGACGTCGAGGACAAGTGCGGTGGTGAAGTGACATCGGCCATTGACGACGGCTAGCACGACGCTGGGCGACGTGCCAACCGGTCCTTCACAGCGGCGCGCTGGCTAGCCCGCGCATCGCGGCACATCGACGCCGCCGCCCCTGGCGCCTTGTGCGCCTCGAACTACTTTGTTCGTCGGCCCGCGTTTGTGCGTCGGGCTTTAGCCCAGGCCGCGTTCGTCGAGGTCGGCTTCGTCGAGGCCCAAGTAGTGCCCGACCTCGTGCAGCAGGGTGCTTGACACCAAGTCTTTGAGCTCGTCTTTGGTGGCGCAGCTGACCTCGATGTTCTTGCGAAACAGCGTGATGCGCGACGGGAAGTGCGCCCACGGGTTGTCGCCCGGCGCGAGGCTTGGCGGCGTGCCCTCAAACAAACCAAGCGAACCCGGCGAGAGCGGATCGGCGTTGTCCTTCAAGCGCTCAAGCTCCGGCACGTCTTGCACCGTGACCGCGATGTTTTTCAAATAGCGCACCACTTGCTCAGGCAGCTGCGCCAAGCTTTGCTCCATGAGCTGCGTGAACTCATCTTCGCTGACGCGCACCGGCTCTTTAAATCGCGTGTCGTCGAGGGCGATGGCGCGCGCGAACGCCTTGTCTGCGCCTTCCCCGTCGCCTTTGAACGTGAGCACGCGCCCACGCAGCCAAAAGGCGTCGGCGCAGCGCGGATCTTTGTCGATGGCGAGCGCGGCCGCCTTTTCTGCTTCGTCGACGCGGCAGACGTCAAACAGCGCTGCGGCAAGCGCCACACGCGCCATCGGTTCGTCACCTGCAAGCGCGACGGCGTCTTGCGCCGACACCAGCGCGCCGTTGGCGTCGTGGTCGGCGGCGCGGGCGTCTGATAGCGTCAGCAGCACTTCCAACTTGAAGTCGTCGACAGCGTCGTCATCGTCGCCACCGACATCGGGACGCTCGCCTTTTTTGAGCCGGGCCCACAGATCTTCGAGCTGCGGGCGGGCGTTTTGCACGTCGTCGTAGATGTCGAGCAACAACGTCGCGAGCTTGAGCTTGAGCAGCATGCTCTTGGGGAGGGCCACGAGCGCTTCTTCAGCGGCGGTCACGGCCTCCTCCGACAGCCCTTCCGCGTCGAGCAGGTCGATCTCAAGCAGGCGCACGTCTGGTGCTTTGGCGTCGACGCGGCGCGCGCGATCCATCGCGGCCTTCGCATCGTCCAAGCGGCCGTCGTACAGCGCCTCGTAGGCGTCGTCGATGTCGTTGTTGAAGCCTTGCGTGCGTGCGTCGTTCATGACCTAGCCCTCGGTGAACGCGTGCGCTTGTGCAACGGGGTCGCGCCCGTGGCGAAGGTCGGCCGCGCGTTTGCGGTGGATCCGCCGAAACTTTGGCTCACACGTGCCGAAAGTACCTACATGAACGGCGCCACTGCGCCAAAACGCGGGCACACTGGCTAGCGGAGAGTGAATGCAGGTTATCGCGGCTCCTCACAAACTGCTCACGTCCGCCACTCACCCGGACGCGGTGGCATTGCGCACGCAGTTTCGCGCCAAAGAAGACGGGCACCGCACCCGCGAAGCGGCGATTTTGAGCGCGGCCAAACCAGCCGACATCCAAAGCCTAAAGGACGACTTTCGCACCTCCCGTAAACAGCGTGCGGAGCGTTACGCGGCGGTGTTGTGCTCGGTGGCGGATTGGGCCCCCCGCGTGGGCGCGCGCACTGAAAGCAAGGTGCTGACGGCGTTTTACGGTTTGGTCGGTCAGCGCGCGCGGGAGCTCGCGAAGTCGGAGGGCGTGCCATTTGCGATGGAGCACGTCGAGCGCGTCAAGCTCACCAAAGCCGACGTCGTCAGCCTGCGCCAAACCTACGGCGACGCCGACGTCAAAAAAGCCTGGCCGATGTTGCAGCGGCACATCGCGCACGAGCGATTTTTAGACGCGGGCGCGCTGTCGTTCGTCAACAGCGGCGAGTTTTTGATGTACCAAACGGCGCTCGACCGCGTGCGCGATAGCGTCGAGCACAACATCGTCGCGCACCGCGAGGAACTCAGCGCCAAAGACGCCCAAGCCCTCTTTGAGCTGCGCAAACAGCAAGACAGCCGCGTGCTCGCGGGCTGGACCGATGACGTCGTCGTCACCCGCCCCAGCGACAGCGCGGACCAAGACCGAAAAATCAGTTACGTTTCCGTCGGCGGGCACCTGGTGCGCGTCACCGACCTCGAGGATTAAACATGGCGATCAACATCAACACCGCTTCGACCCACCTCAGCCGCTTGCTGAAAAGCGCCAACGTCAACGACAAGGGCACGCAGATGGTCGACGCCCTCACTGACGAGGGAAAAAAGATCAAGCTCAAGGGGCCTGAGGTCGACAACCTGCTCGCGCACGTCGACGGCCTGCCCGACGCGCGCGCTGCTGGTGAAACGGAAAAGCAGGTTCCGCTCACCAAAGGCGAAGCGCTCGACCTGTTGTCGTTTTTTCGCGATCGCTTTGAACTCGTCGACGCTGGCGTTGCAGCAAAGAAATTCATCGACGCGGTCCCGACCAAGCTCGCGCCGTTTAAGCCGACCGCACCGGTACGCACGGTGGCTGAAGAAGCAGCCAAGCGCGCCACCGCCACACCGATCGCCAAGCCCAAGGAGCTGGCCGAGATCGCAGCAGCAGTCGACAACATCGCCAAAAACGGCGGGCCAGATCTCGCCGCAGACGCCGCCGCCCACATCAACGACACCGTCGCCAGCGGCGATGTCAAGGTCGACCCTGAGGCGCGCAAGGACTACGTCAAGTCGACGGCGAAGCACGGCAACCCGATGCTGCGCCGCTTGGAAGACTACAAGCGCTCGCCGTTTTTCGAGGACCGCTTGATGGCGTTCATGATGGGCAATGCCATGACGTTTCAAAAGCAGATGGACTCGGCGACCAACCAGTTTGACGATCCCAAACGCTTAGAAGCCATCAAAGAGGCCTTCAACGACGCTGCGAAAAAGATGACCGGCATGGCGGACCAGCTCAGCCCCGACGGCAAGTTGCGCGTGGCGGCGCACCTCAGCGCGTTCCTCAAGGAAAACCCTGATTTGAGCAAAGAGCTCCCCGCGTACCAAGAGTGGGCGACCAAGTTTAAAGATGCCGCCGCGCCGCCGCCAAACGCGACCGCAGCGCAAGCCCTCGACGCCATGCCGCCCGCCGACGGCGCCATCTTGTCAGCGATGAAGGGCAGCACCAACAAAGCGGTACGTGAGTTCGCCGCGGTGTTTCAAGCGGCAGGGCAAGCGGAGGAGTTCAAAAAGCTCACGCCCGACGTGGTGTCGAACATGGGCGAAGAGGACCTCCGCAAGGTCCACGGCAACATGAAAGAGTTCGCGACCGGCCTGCGCGCCATGCGTGAGATGTTGCCCGACGACGTGCGCAAGAGCCTGCCGCCCATCGAGGTTTCAGACCTGCCCGCGCAGATCGATCCGACCTCGCGCCAAGTCATGTTTCAACAGATCAACATGATGATGCAGCAGTACCAACAGATCATGCAGGCGCTCAACGAGGTCATGAACAAGCTCAACGAGATGGCGATGGAGCCTATCCGCCGCATCGGTCGCTAACGCTCACGGGCAGCGCCGCATGGGAGCACGACTGTCTTCGCACCATGCAAAGGGCGCGTCGACATGGTATGCACCGCTTGAGGTGTTGCCCTGCCCATCAAAGCGACGCTCGCCGCCAACCCAGTTGCCGTCGCGGACGTGCTTGCAAACGGCAAGCGCTACCAAGTCCCGAGTTTTCAACGCGACTACGCGTGGACCGAGACGGAGTGGTCGGAATTGTGGGCTGACATCGAAGCGGTGGTCGCCAGCAGCCAGGGCAACCATTACCTCGGCGCGTTGGTGCTTCAAAGTGCGTCGGAGCGCGGTGACGTCTTCGAGATTATCGATGGCCAACAGCGCTTAGTCACGCTGACCTTGTTGGCGCTCGCCGTGATTTCGCGGATCGAACGCCTTGCGGACCGCAACGTTGAAGCCGCCGACAATCGGGAGCGCGCGCGGCTGCTGCGTGAGCGCTTCGTGAGCACGAAGGACCCCGCATCGTTGCAACAGCGAAGCCGTTTGCGTCTCAACAGCACTGACAATGATTTTTTTCAAACCTATCTCGTTCAATCACGACAGCCGGCAAACCCGAGAACCCTGCAGGGGTCGGAGCAGCGTCTCAACGAAGCGTCTCACTTCTTCGATACTGCAGTTGGCAAGCTCCTTACCGATGCTGCGACGGGCGAACAGCTGGCGAAT
>JAYTVG010000284.1:0-1978 GCA_043744135.1 Deltaproteobacteria bacterium
CGGTATTGCGAAAGCCAATATACGACATCTGGCGCGGTCCCTCTGCGGCCTGCGCCAACTCGATGTTGGCGGTGGCGCGGCCAACGCTGCCCTCGACGGGATAGTCGACGTCACTGCGCACGCCGCGATCGGTGTTCATGGCGAGCGTCACGGGTTTTTGCGCACTGATGTCGCCCGCGTTCGTTTTCGCGTGCTGGGTCAAAAACAAGCTCACCGTGACGTCGTTGCCGCGCGCGGTGACGTCGTATTGCGTGGCGGCGGTCAAATCGAGGGAGACGCGCGACAGCTTGGCGCCGCGTGCATCGTGGCGCGTCACCGTGACGGCATTGATCAGTCGTTTTTCCGAGGCGCCGACTTTTGCCGCAATCTGTTGCGGCTCTGCTTCAGTGTCGAGCAGGTCGACGACCACCGTTGCTGGCGACGCCCGCGACCAACTTTGAAACGTCAGCGGCTCGGTTGCGTGGATCACGACGTCGATGCGATCGGCCGCCGGCTTCACCTCCACCCCCGTCATGCGCGCCCCCGCGCGCGCCGAGGTGGCGGTAACGACCGTGGCGAGAACAACGCAACCAACTGTGCACGCGCGCATCATAAACCTCCAAAACGAGCTCGACCTGTGCACGCTAGCAGAGCAACAGGCGCAGCCCAAAAAAGCCGACGCAACAACCGCTAAAACAACGGCAGCGCAGGATCGGGCGGCAGCGCGTGTGCGCCAAACGCCACGAGCGCCTCCCCCACCAAGTACAACGAGCCTGTGACGACGATGGCGCCGTGCGTGCTTGCGGCGCTGGCCAACGCCTCAGGCACGGTGCTGACGTTGACGGCGCTCGAGCTGGCAAATCCGCGCGCCACGTCGACAGCGGACTGTGCGCGCGGACTGCGCGTTTTGACCGCCGTGATCTGGCGTAGCTGCGTGCCCAGCGGCCCGCACAGCGCGCGCGCAAACGCGCCCGCGTCGTGACCTTGCGTCATGCCGACCACCAGATGCAGGGGCGCGCCGGCGATGCGCGCGTCGCTTCGCAGCGTCTGTGCCAGCGCCGCAGCCGCGGTCGGGTTGTGCGCGCCATCTGCGACCCACAAGGGTGCATCGCTGAGGGTCTGGTAGCGGCCAGCGAACGACACCTCGCGCAGGCCGCGAGCGATGGCAGCGTCGACGCCAGCGACGTTGCCCAGCAACGCGCGCACGAGTGTTACCGCGAGCGCGGCGTTTTCATGTTGGTGCGCACCGGCGAGCGCGACCGCAGGCAACGCGACGGCGGTCGACAGCGCAAGCGGCGCTTGCACGCTCGCGGCGGCCTGCCGCAACACCTCGGCCGCCTCCGGCTCTTGCACGACGCTGAACGCCGGCACGCCGCGCTTGATAATGCCGGCCTTTTGCGCCGCGATTTCAGCGAGCGTCGCGCCCAAAAACTCCACGTGATCGATCCCCAGGCGCGAGATCCCGACAACAGCAGGCGCTACGACGTTTGTGGCGTCGAGCGTTCCGCCCAAGCCGACCTCTACGACGGCGACGTCGACGGCGGCGTGCGCAAACGCCAACAGCGCCATCGCGATCATCTTTTCAAAAAACGTCGCGTCCTGCGGTTGTTGCGCGTTTACGAGCTGCACCTCGCGTTCGAGTTCGACGAACGTCGCCTCATCGATAGCCATGCCGTCGACGACGATGCGCTCGCGCGCGCACACGAGGTGCGGGCTGGTCGTGAGGCCGGTGCGTAAGCCCGCCGCGCGCAGCATCGACTCAGTCATGGCGCACGTGCTGCCCTTGCCCTTGGTCCCCGCCACGTGAACGACGCGGTAGCGAAGCTGAGGATCGCCTAGTCGTGCGAGCAGGTCGCGCATCCGCGACAGCCCCAACTTCGGTGCCGTCGGCGATTGCAGCAAGCGCGCGAGCGACGCTAGGTAGTTTGTGCCGCTGCTCGCCGACGTATGCCCCAGTCGCGTCGTCAGCCGTGTCGTCATCGTGCGTTAAAAGCTGAAC